>NZ_JBHXQN010000006.1:0-23582 GCF_042717785.1 Streptomyces sp. NPDC058619 | reverse complement strand
CCCGGTAGCCGTCCTGCGGCTCGACCGCGGCGGGAGCCTCGGGAACCGGTACGGCGGCGGGCACCTGCACCGGCCCCGCCACCGGGGCGGACGGCGCCGGCGGAGCCGGGGAAGCCGCCGGCAGGCCCGCGTCGTCCGACGGAGTCCTGGGGGCCGGCGGAGCGGTCCGCGCCGGCGGGGTCGGGGGCACGTCCGAAGGGCGGTGCGGCTCGAAGCCGCTCCCCTCGGGCAGGCCCGGCACCGAGGCGGCCGGAGCCGCGTCCTGCGTGTACCAGGCCGGCGGGGTGTAGTCGATGGTGAACTCGCCCGTCATCTCGGGCTCCGCGTCGGACTGATCGTCCGTCGGGACGTCCCACGTCCCGCCGCGCCTCTCGTTCCGATCGCCGCTCACTGGTCCTCCTGATCTGTTGCACACGGTCCGGCGTCCACCTCGACGCCGCGGCCGCGCCCAGCCTAATCGCGCCCCGACACGAGTGTCCGCCGCGCGTACCCGCCCCACCCGGCCGGGGTCCCTCCCGCCCGGACCGGAGCTAGTCGATCCGCCGCGCGCCGCCCAGCAGGCCCGTCTCCGCGTCCGTGCCCTGGGTCATCACGAACTGCCGGTCGCGCGGCGTGCACCACAGCGTCACCCCGTCGCCCAGCGTCGGCAGCGAATCCACCGCGGGCCGCGGCAGGTTCATCAGACGGCCGATCTGCTCCGCCTCGTCCGGCGACACCCGCTGCACGCCCGCCAGCGAGGACTGCTGGAGCAGCCGCGGGGCCGTCGGGCTCAGGTACGGCAGTAGCGTCAGCACCGACTGCCACGGCCCGGCCACCACCCGGCCGCGCGGCGGGCGCATCCCGCAGTCGCGGATCACCAGTACCGGACTGCCCGCCGAGGCGCCCTGCGGCGGAACCCGGCCCACCTCGTGCAGGGTCACGCACTGCTGTCCGCCGCCCGCCTCCCGGGCCAGTCCGGACCACACCTGGCCGCGTCCGGTCTCCACCGCCACCCGTGCGCCCGTGGCCGCCGCGCGCAGCGCCAGCACCTGCGCCGTCCAGAGACCGCCGATGAGCGTCACCTCGTACGGGGTCGGCCGGTTGATGCCGAGCACCGCCGGCCGCCCCTCGGCGTCCACGCCGATCACCACCCCGTCGTCGCCGACGGGCAGGGCCAGCGCGTCCAGGTCCGCGGCCGGCACCACGTGCCGGGCGCGACGCGGCCCGACCAGTCCGAAACCGCCCCTCATCGCGCCCCTCCCAGCGGCAGGGAAGCCAGCAGGCCCGGTACCTGTTCCCGGTCCAGGCGGACCAGCCCGGCCTCCACTCCCCGCGCAGTCCGCTCCAACTCCCGCCGTGCGGCCACCAGTTCCTCATCGCTACGTCCCGTCACCCGGACGTGTCCGGTGAGCGTCACGCCCTGCCGATCCGCCGGGGCCATCGTCAGGCTGAAGTTCGTCGCGAGCGCCGGAATCGAGGTGAGCAGCGCCACGAACTGCGGCAGCGCCGCCGCCCCGGTGCCGCCCAACCGCGGCCAGCGGCCGATCCAGTACGTGGTGTGCCGGCGGTCGTCGCAGCGCCAGGTCCGCGAGGTCTCCTCCGTGCGCCGCCCCGTACTGGCGGAACGGCCCGCCTGGGTGATCGCCATCGGGTTCGCGCACGAGGACGTGGCCAGCGCTGCCGTCAGCTCCTGCTCGGTCAGCACGGTGGCAGTGAACCCGGCCCCGGCCAGCCGGCTCGCCAGCTGGTCCGCCGCCCGCACCACGCACCGCTGCGCCCCCGGGAGCCCGCCACCGCGGGCGGTGACCGCCTCGGGGCACAGCTCCGGGTCGAACTTGAGCGCGATCCACGTCAGCCGGACCGCCGGAGTGCCCGTCCGGGCCTGCAGCGGGGCGTAGTTGCGGGTGGCCATCGACCGGGCCGGCAGGTGCGGCGCCGGCGCCGGCTGGGTGTGCTGCACCAGCTGCGCGGACTCCAGCCGGATCCCGTCCACTTCGAGGATGTCCCGTACGACGCCCAACGGCAGCGGCCGGGCCGCCCGTTCGGGGCGCAGCGCGGTGGCGTCCGTGTCCACCTGGACGACCGCGGTCAGGAAGGTCCCGTCGCCGATCATCCCGACCGGCCGCCGCTCGCGGTCGCTGAAGGTCAGCGTGCGCAGCGCCGGATCGGCCTCGACGAGCGGCGCCAGGCCCGGCTCGGTACCCGCGGGCAGGGCCAGGGACACGGCCCGGCGGCGGCGCGCGCGCAGGGCGAGCGCGCCGCCGATCCGCTCGGGCAGGGAGCGCTGGTGACGGCGTACGACGGCGAGCACGACCAGGACCAGCGCCGGCACACCGGCGGGAACCAGCAGCAGCGGTTCGACCACCCACGCCGCCAACAGGCCCGCGGCAGCGAGCTGGAGCAGGACGAGCTGTTGCAATCGGAACGGGCCGAAACGGCCGGGGCTCGACTCCGGATGCGGCGTCACCCCGCCGCGTGCGGGTGCGGCCGTGGCGGTCTGCGGTTGCGTCGCGGTGGCCATCACTCGCGCACCTCCCCTTTCCGGGGCAGCGCCCCGTGCATTCCGGCGCTGTGCGGCAGCCGCCGCGCGCCCCGGAACCTCCCCGATCCGCCCCGGCAAGCCCTGATCGAACCGCTCCGGAAGGCGCTGGACGGCAGCCCCACCCTACCCGGCCCCTCCACACGGTCCGTCAGGAGGCATAGTAGGAGCCCGGTCCGACCATCGAGGCCCGGGGACCGTAGTCACCGACCGGGACGTGCGGGGAGAATCAGGCAGTCATGGCATCACGACGTGATGAGCTCAACGCGTACACCTTTGCGAAGCGGCGCACGGTGGCCGCGTTCCTCCAGCCTTCCGCGACCGGGACCGAGGAGGGCGCCCCGCGCCCGCTGCGCGCGGTCGTTCCGGGGCTGGTCGTCGGCGCGCTCATCGTCGCCGGGTTCGGCGCCTGGGGCATGTTCAAACCGACCGCGCCCAAGGGCTGGGCCGAGCCCGGCACCCAGGTCATCGTCGGCAAGCAGTCGACGACCCGCTACGTGGTCCTGACGACCAAGGTCAACGGCAAGGACCGGCCCCGGCTGCACCCGGTGCTGAACCTCGCCTCCGCCCGGCTCCTGCTGGGCGGGTCGAAGTCCAAGGTGGTCCAGGTCGAGGACAAGGTCCTGGACCAGGGGAAGCCGCCGCGCGGCCCCATCATCGGCATCCCGTACGCCCCCGACCGGCTCCCCGCCAAGGAGGACGCCGGCCGGGCCAAGCGCTGGGCGGTCTGCCAGCAGCCCGGCGGCAACGGCCGCGGCGTGCAGACGGCCACCTTCGTCCTCGCCGACCGCGAGGCGCGCGTCCTCGACGACCAGCGCCGGGTCGGCGAGGCCCAGTCGCTGTACGTGCAGAGCACCGGGCCGGGCAAGGAGCGCTACCTGGTCGACGCGACGGGCACGAAGTACAAGTTCCCCGAGGGCACCGCGGCCGCCGGGACGATGACCACCGCCCTGGTCGGCACCGGCGCCACCCCGCAGCAGGTCACCGAGGAGTGGCTGGGGACCCTCGCCGCCGGTGACGACCTCGCCTTCCCGCAGCTGCCCGCCAAGGCCGGCGCCAACGCCGACGTCACGGGCCTGGCCACCGCGGACAACAAGGTCGGCATGGTGCTCACCGCCCAGACCGGCTCCGGCACGCAGTTCTACGTGGTCCTGCCCGGAAAGGTCGCCCCCGTCTCGGAGTTCGCCGCCTGGCTGCTGATCTCCGCGCCCGCGACCGACGGCCTCAACATGAACGGCAAGGCCCGCGAGATCGACCTCCAGGCCCTCGCCCCGGACGCCACCCCGTTCGCCGGGAACGTCCGGTGGCCGCAGCGCAAGGCGGAGCGCGTCAACCACACCGCACCCGCCGACGCCGCCCAGCCGAACGGCGCGGCCCACCGCGACACCGTGTGCACCGTGCTCCGCGCGGTAGACGGCCAGGGCAACCCGACCCTGAGCACCTGGGCCGGCGCCGCCTTCCCCATCGACATCACGGCCAGCGGCACCAGCGCGTACGTCACCCCGGGCTCGGGTCTGCTCTACACGCAGGTCCAGGGCAAGCAGACCACGGCCGGCGGCTCCCTCTTCCTGGTCACCGACACCGGCCTTCGGTACGCCGTCCAGGCAAACGGCGACAGCGACAGCGAGAAGTCGAAGATCGGCGCGCCGGAGCAGCAGGCCAAGGAGGGCGCGGACACCCGCCCCGAGGCCAGCCAGGCGCAGATCCGGCTCGGCTACGGCACCGTCGCCCCGGCCATGGTGCCCATCGCGTGGTCGGAGTTCCTCTCCAAGGGGCCGCGTCTGGACACCAACTCCGCCCGCCAGCCACAGGGTTCGTGAGGAAGCCGCCGATGCCCCGACCTCCGGTGTCCCCACCGCAGACCTCCCGGCCACCCGCGGCCCGCGTCAGCCCCATGAGCCCCGTGACCCCCGCGACCCGGTGCGCGCTCCTCGCCGTCTCCTTCGGCCTCGTCGCGCTGTCCGGCTCGGCGGCCGCCGCCGCGCCCGCCCCCGGCGCGGCCGCGCCGCAGCCCCCGTACGCCCTCGGCCTCGACGGGGCGGGCGAATGCACCTTCCCCATGAAGAAGCAGATCGAGGACCGCCCCTGGGCCCTCCAGCGGCTGCTCCTGGACGAGCTCTGGGCCCGGACCAAGGGCAAGGACGCGAAGGGCAACAGCATCCGCGTCGCCGTCATCGACACCGGAGTCGACCGGACGAACCCGCAGCTCAGCGGCGCCATCGACGTCAGCGCCGGCCGGGACTTCGTCGGGACCGGGGGAGCCGGCGCAGCACCCGGGGGCGACGGCAAGGCCGACGGGAAGGGCGACGGCAAACCCGCCGGCGACGGCACCAACGACACCGTCGGCCACGGCACGAAGGTCGCCGGGCTCATCGCCGCCCGCCCCCAGGCCGGCACCGGCTTCGTCGGCCTGGCCCCGGAGGCCACGATCATCCCGATCCGGCAGAACGACGGCCGCGGTCAGGGCAACGCCGCCTCCCTCGCCGCCGCGATCGACCACGCGGTCGCCAAGGGCGCCCAGGTCATCAACATCTCGCAGGACACCGACGTGCCGCTCTCGGCCGACTCCGCCCTCGGCACGGCGGTGCGCAAGGCCATCGACGCCAAGGTCGTCGTGGTCGCCTCGGCCGGCAACGACGGCATGAGCGGCGAGAAGCGCAGGACCTACCCGGCGGCCTTCCCCGGCGTGCTCGCCGTGGCCTCCTCGGACCGCAACAACGAGCGCGCCGCGTTCTCCCAGCCCGGCGACTTCATCGGCATCGCGGCACCCGGCGTCGACATGGTCTCCACCGTCCCCGGCTTCGGCCAGTGCATCGACAACGGCACCAGCTTCTCCGCTCCGTACGTCGCCGGGGTCGCCGCCCTGCTGCGCGCCGAGCACCCCGACTGGAGCGTCGAGCAGATCGTCTGGCAGATCCAGAACACCGCCGAGCGCGCCGTCAACGGCCGTGACGACTACGTCGGTTGGGGTGTCGTCGACCCGGTCCGCGCCCTCGGCCAGGACCACGAGCCGCCGAAGGCCCCGGTCCCGGACCCGGGCCCGCCACCGGCCGTCGCCCCGGAGGCGGCGGTGCTGCAGCTGGCCGAGACCCCGCAGGAGCGCGAGGAACGCCTCGGAACGTACGCTCTCGGGATCGGCGCGGTCCTGATCGCCGTCATCGCGGGCACCGCGACGGTCGTCCGGGATGCCCGGAACCGCCGTGGCCGTTTGCAGTGAACGGTCACGGTTCATCGACGGAACCGACCCACCGGTGTTGGGCAGGGCCGATGAACTGGCTAGAGTGACAACACGCTTCACGACTGTGATCGGGGGATTCGCGTGAAGCGGAGGGGGACGTCCGGAGCGCGTGGCTGAACACCGCGCCGGGGACTGTCCGCTCCGCCACGCGATCCGCCGGTTCTGCCGGCGAATTGAGAAGTGAGGAGCTTCGGATGAGCAACACTTTCGGACTTGCGGACGATCCCGTCGTCCAGGCGAAGAACAAGATCTCCGAAACGGGCGATGCCGTCACCACCCAGGCCCGCGAGCTGGCCGACATCCTGGCCACCGTGAGCGCCGGCTGGACCGGTGTGGGTGCCTCGGGGTTCATCAGCGCGCAGACGGTGGTCAACGAGGACCACGACCAGATCCGTCAGCTGCTGGGGATCCTGCACAACGCGGTCGCCCAGACCAAGAACCTGAGCAACGCGCAGGACGACGACGTGCGCACGGCGTTCAAGGCCGTCCAGTCCAGCGGCAACAGCTCCGGCCTCAACGGCATCTGACCGCTTCGTCCACCGAACAGCCCGCTCAGCCCGAAGGAGATGAACATGGCTGCCACCGACGGCCACACGAAGGTCCAGTACGAGAGCGTCCAGCAGATGGCCAACCGCATCCGCACGGTCTCCAAGAAGATCGTCGACGACCTGGCCGCCATGGACCAGGCCCTGAAGGTCGTCACGGACACCTGGGACGGTGAGGCGCACGCCGCCTACATCCAGCTCCAGAGCAAGTACAAGGGCAAGGCCGAGCACATGAAGTCCACGCTCGAGCAGGTCGCCCAGCTCATCGAGCGCGGCAAGGACGACTACCGCTCCACGGACCAGAAGGCCTCGCGCCTGTTCACCGAGGCCTTCTAGGCCGCGGCAGCGACGTCCGTACGTGCCGAAGGGGCGCGCCCGCACCGGGCGCGCCCCTTCGGCGTCGGCCGGCGCCGCGCGGGACGCCGGCCGCTCACGGCCGGTGCCGCTCCAGGTCGAACTCGCCGTCCCGGGCGCCCAGTACGAACGCCTCCCACTCGGCCGCCGTGTAGCGCAGCACCGTCTCGCGGTCCAGGGAGGAGCGCATCGCCACCGCGCCCCCGGGCAGCCGGGCGATCTCCACGCGCTCCTCGTCGGGGCTGGTCCCGGGCGGGCCCTCCCACTCGACGCCGCTGATGTCGAGCGCGTACAGCTCGTCCTTCTCCTGCTGGGTGCCCATGTGCGGCCCTTCCCTCGGTGGAGCGGTCTTCACCGCCGATTATCGGTGCCGCGCCGCCCGGCGGCGCGGCTTTCCCCCGATCGGTGCCTCACATCCCGGGCATCCGCCCCAGCTGCACCAGCGACGTGCCCCGCCGTCGCGAGGAGAAGTAGGCGCGGCCCGGCGGCATCGGACGCGGCCGCACGTTGCCCACGAGGTCGCCCTCGGACGGGTCGCCGGACAGGACGACGCCCTGCGCGCCCAGCTCCTTGATCCGCTGCATGAACGGCTCGTACATCGAGCGCGAGGCCCCCGCCGAGTTGCGGGCGATGATGAAGCGGACGCCCGTGTCCCGGGCGAAGGGCAGGAACTCCACCAGCGGGGCCAGCGGATTGCCCTGGCTCGTCGCCACCAGGTCGAAGTCGTCGATGATGATGAACACGTCCGGACCGGTCCACCAGCTGCGGTCGCGCAGCTGCTGCGGGGTGACGTCCGTCGGCGGCTGACGGCGGCTGAACACCCCGCCCAGCGCCTCCATGTGCATCTGCAGGGAGCTCGCCATCGGCGCGTACTCGAGCAGGTGCTCCTCAGGCAGCGCCCCGAGCAGGCTCCGCCGGTAGTCGCCCACGACCAGGCGCGCCTGGTCGGGCGTGTACCGCTCGGCGATCTGCCGGGCGATGAGCCGCAGCAGGTTCGTCTTGCCCGACTCGCTCTCCCCGAAGACCAGCAGGAACGGGTCGGACTCGAAGTCGACGAACACCGGCTCCAGTTCGGTCTCGTCGATGCCGATCGCGATCCCGCGGCCGGGGTGCTCGCCGCCCTTGGGCAGCTGGTCGCAGTGGAGCAGCCGCGGCAGCAGCCGGACGCCCGGAGCCGCCTGACCCGCCCAGTTCCGCTTCACCGCGTCCACGAAGGCGGCCGTGGCCTCCGAGAGGTCCCCCGCCTCGTGGGAGCCGTCGATCCGCGGCAGCGCGCCCAGGAAGTGCAGCTTCTCCGCCACCTGGCCGCGCCCCGGCATCCCCGCCGGGACGTTCGCCGCGACCTTGCGGTCGAACTCGGAGTCCATGACGTCGCCGAGCCGCAGCTCCAGCCGGCTGAGCATCTGGTCCTTCAACGCGGCCCGCACCTCCATGTACCGGGCCGCGGTGATCACCACGTGGATGCCGTAGCCCAGGCCGCGGGACGCGATGTCCGTGACGACCTGCTCCAGGCCGTCGTACTCGCCGCGGAAGTTGCCCCAGCCGTCGACGACGAGGAACACGTCGCCCCACGGCTCGCCGGGCAGCTCGCCCGCCGCCCGGCGGCGCCGGTAGGTGCCGATCGAGTCGATGTTGTTCGAGCGGAAGAACTCCTCGCGGCGGTTCAGGATGCCCCCGACCTCCGCGACCGTGCGCCGCACCCGCTCCGGGTCCAGGCGCGAGGCGATGCCGCCCACGTGCGGGAGCTCCGCCACCGACGACAGGCTGCCGCCGCCGAAGTCCAGCCCGTAGAACTGCACCTCGCGGGGGGTGTGCGTGAGCGCGAACGACGAGATCAGCGTCCGCATCAGCGTCGACTTGCCCGACTGCGGACCGCCGACCACCATCATGTGGCCCGCCGCACCGGAGAAGTCCCGGTACAGCACCTCGCGCCGCTGCTCGAACGGCTTGTCGATCAGGCCGAGCGGCACGACCAGCCCGCCGGGCCGCGTGTACCCCTCGGCGTGCAGCCCGCGCTCCGTGCTCGGGGCCAGCGCCGGCAGCAGCTGGTCCAGCGGCGGCGCCTGGTCGAGCGGCGGCAGCCACACCTGGTGCGCCGGGACGCCCTGCCCCTCCAGCCGGCCCACGATCACGTCCAGCACCGTGTCGGCCAGCGCGTCGTCCCCCCGGGAGGACTGCGCCGCCAGGTACGCCGGGTCCGGCGCCGCGTACACCACCGGCACCGGCGCCGCCGTGAACAGGGCGGGCCGCCGCTCCACCGGGAACAGCCCCACCGACAGGTCGGGCCCGCCCGAGCGGTAGGTGCCCGAGACGTACGCCGCCTTGAAGCGCGTCATCTCGTCCGTACCGAACTTCAGGTAGCCCGAACCGGGCACCGACGGCAGGTGGTAGGCGTCCGGCACCCCGATCGCCGTCCTCGACTCCGCCGCCGAGAAGGTCCGCAGACCGATCCGGTACGACAGGTACGTGTCGAGCCCGCGCAGTTTGCCCTCCTCCAGCCGCTGCGAGGCCAGCAGCAGGTGCACGCCCAGCGACCGGCCGATGCGGCCGATCTGGATGAACATGTCGATGAAGTCCGGCTTCGCCGTCAGCAGCTCGCTGAACTCGTCGATCACCAGCACCAGCGACGCGAGCGGCTCCAGCGGGGCGCCGGCCGCGCGCGCCTTCTCGTAGTCGTGGATGTTGGCGTAGTTGCCCGCCGAGCGCAGCAGCTCCTGCCGGCGCTGGAGCTCACCGCGGATCGAGTCGCCCATGCGGTCCACGAGCGTCAGGTCGTCCGCCAGGTTGGTGATGACCGCCGCCACGTGCGGCATCTGCCCCATGCCGGTGAAGGTCGCACCGCCCTTGAAGTCGGCGAGCACGAAGTTCAGCGTCTCCGAGGTGTGCGTCACCGCCAGCCCCAGCACCAGCGTGCGCAGCAGCTCCGACTTGCCCGAACCGGTGGCGCCCACGCACAGGCCGTGCGGGCCCATGCCCTCCTGGGCGGCCTCCTTCAGGTCCAGCATGACCGGACCGCCGTCCTCGCCGACCCCGATCGGCACGCGCAGCCGCTCGCCCGCCGACCGCGGCCGCCAGGTCCGCGCCACGTCCACCGCGGCCGCGTCGCCCAGGTTCAGCAGGTCCGTGAAGTCCAGGTTCGCCAGCAGCGGCTCGTCGTCGTCCCCGCCGCCCGTGCGCAGCGGCGCCAGCTGCCGGCCGAGGGCCTCCGCCGCGGGCAGCGACAGGGTGTCCGGCACGCCCTCGTACGCCACCCCCGCGCCCGACTCCAGACGCAGCCGCCCCGGCCGCACCACGACCGACAGCCCGCCCCGGGGCTCGTCCAGCTCGCCCGCGACCACCTCGACGATGGTGACGCCCTGCAACCCCTCGGCCGCCGCGAACACCGAGTCCGGCGGCACCGACCCGCCGTCCAGCAGCAGGACCAGGTGCGGCTGGTCCAGTACGGGGGACACCTCCCGGCTGAACCGCGGCCGCCCCTCCAGCCGGGAGGCCAGCAGCCCCTCCAGCTCGCCCAGGTCGTCGCCGAACAGCCGCTTCGTACCGGCCCCGTCGACCTGCCCCGGCACCTGCGCGTGCGGCAGCCATTTCGTCCAGTCCCACGCCGCCACCGCCCCCGGCGCCGCCACCACCGCCACCATCAGGTCCTCGGGGGAGTGGAGCGTCGCCAGCTGCGCCACCAGCGCGCGCGCCGTACCCCGCGCCGAGTCCGGCTCCCCGGACACCGTCACGTGGTAGAACGCCCGGATCGACACCGCCACCGGCAGCCCGTCCAGCGAGGAGTGCACCTTCAGGAAACGCTGCATCGCGCCCGCCGTCAGCGGCTCCAGCTCGTCGACCGGCGCCGTGTCCGGCGCCACCAGCGGAGTGGACAGCCGCTGCGCGCCCAGCCCCAGCCGGGCCTGCCCGAAGTCCCGGTCGCCGACCCGCCGTTCCCACAGCCGCGAACCCTCGGCCACCACCGACCACAGCTGTTCGGGCGCCGGGTGCAGGTACAGCTGCGCGTCGCGCTGCGCCCGCGCGGTCCGCCGCACCTGACGGCGCGTCTGCGACAGGTACTTGAGGTAGTCCCGGCGCACGTCCGCCATTTGCCCCTGCGTACCCCTGCGGAACCGGAGGATCTGCGCGACCACCATCGCGAGCGTCGACACCAGCATCAGGGCGCCCATGATCCTCATCATGGGCATCGCGCCCGGCATGAAGAAGAACACCGCGGACGAGCCCATGCCGAGCATCGGCAGGAGCTGCATCATCATGCCCTCCTGCTGCCCTCGCGGAAGCTCGGGCGGAGCCTCCAGCCTCAGCTCCTCCGACGGCACTTCGGCCGGCAGGGACCGTGGCGGGCGTTTGACGACGATCTGGCTCACCGGGGCATCAATCCCTTGAAAACGGACGGGACGTCGCGGCCGGCGCCCCCCAAGTCCCGGGCGTGCGGGGGGCTCCTCCGCCCGGGGTTACCTCCCGGCGTCGGCCGGGGGTGGTGATCCTACTTGCCGACAGTCCGCAATACGCCCGGTAGGGTGGCGCGCGCAGCATGCGCATCCGCGAATCGACCGCGGGCGCGGACGCCAACCAGGGGGGTCACACAGGTGAGTACGGCCGCAACGACGGGCTTCTGCAGGGTCACCGTCGTGGCCCCCGACAGCCGGATCGACGTCGCCCTCCCCGAGGACATCGCCGTCGCCGACGTCTACCCCGAGCTGCTGCGCCTCACCGGCCAGACGCAGCCCGTCGGCGCCCCCACCGGCTTCCACCTGGTCCGCCGGTCCGGCACCGTCCTCGACGGCGCCCGCACCCTCGCCGCCCAGCAGGTCCTCGACGGCGAGGTGTTGAGCCTGCGCCCCTTCGCCGAGTCCCTGCCGCCCGCCGTCTTCGACGACGTCTCCGACGCGGTGGCCTCCGCCGTCGTCCGCGACCGGCACCGCTGGAGCGACGACATGCTGCGCGGAGCGGGCCTGGCCGGCGCCGCGCTCCTGTTCACCATGCTCGGCTTCGTCCTCTGGTACGCAGACCCCGTCCGCCACGACATGCACGGCCTGGCCGGCGTCATCGCCGGCTCCACGGGCGTCCTGCTCACCGCCGTGGCCGGCGTCCGCGCCCGCGTCTACCGCGACCGCGGCTCCGCCGTCGCCCTCGGCCTCGCCGCCCTCCCGCACCTGCTGATCGCCGGCTCCGGCATCATCGCCCCCGCCGCCGGCCAGGGCCCCGGCCGCCTCCAGTTCCTGCTCGGCTGCGTCTGCGTACTGATCGCCTCCGTCGCCCTGGTCGCGCTCACCCCCAGCGGCGACGCCCCCTTCGTCGCGGCCACCTTCGTCGCCGCCACCGGAACCCTCGCCACCTTCGCGGCCATCGCCGCCGAGGCCTCCGCCACGTCCACCGCCGCCGTCTGCGCACCCGCGGCCATCGGCCTCGTCGCCTTCCTCCCCGGCCTCTCCGCCCGCTTCGCCCGGCTGCCGATCGGCTACGCCGCCCCGCAGGGCGCCGCCGAGTACGTCGAGTACAGCGACACCCCGGACCGCTACGAGACCGACCCGTACGGTGACCAGACCGGCTCCGACCCGCACGACCAGGCCGCCTCCCTCGATGCCGAGCAGATCGCCGCCCAGGCCCGCCGCGGCCACGAGATGCTGCTCGGCCTGGTCGCCGGCTGCGCCGCCGTCGCCGTCGGGGCGGCCGCCGTACTCGGCTTCTCCGACAACACCTGGGGCCGCCTGCTCGCGCTGGCCACCGGCCTCGCCATGCTGCTGCGCGCCCGCCTCTTCCGCTACACCTCCCAGGTGGTGTGCGCCCTGGCCGCGGGCCTCGCCGCCACCGCGCTGCTCATCCTGGGCCTGGCCCTGAACCCGCCGACCCTCCTCGCCGCCGACCTCACCGTCCGGACGCTCTGGCTCTCCGCCGCCGTGATCGCCGGCGCGGCCCTCCTCGCCGGAATTGCGCTGGTCATTCCCCGCAAGGGTCTGTCACCCTTCTGGGGGCGGCTCCTCGACCTCACCGAGGCCGCGGTCCTGCTCAGCCTTGTGCCGCTGGCCCTCGCGGTGCTCGACGTCTACTCCCGCGTCCGGTCGCTCACCAGCTGAGACGCCGGGATGCGGCAGCCTGGTACGCTGTGTGACGGCCGTTTGTGTACGCGTCCCCCGGACCCTTCACCAGGGATCTGTGGACTGCGCTCAGCGGACCCCGCCTCCCGAGTTACGGAAGCTCCCCAGAGATTCAGACCTGGGGCACTCGGTGGCAACGAAGACCTATCACGAGGAGTACGCGTGCCGCTTGACGCCGCTACGAAGAAGCAGATCATCACCGAGTTCGGTGCCAAGGAGGGCGACACCGGCTCCCCCGAGGTCCAGGTCGCGATGCTCTCGCGCCGTATCTCGGACCTGACCGAGCACCTCAAGACGCACAAGCACGACCACCACTCCCGTCGTGGTCTGCTGATCCTGGTCGGCCAGCGCCGCCGTCTGCTGCAGTACCTGGCCAAGAAGGACATCCAGCGCTTCCGCGCCCTGGTCGAGCGCCTCGGCATCCGCCGCGGTGCGGCCGGCGCCAAGTAACACGCCGTGAAGGGAGCGGTTCCCACATCCGGGGGCCGCTCCCTTTGCCGTACGTGCGCACCGGACCGGACCCTTTGTAGTCTGGACACGGACGCACGTGCACGTCCGAGGAAGACGCAGGACGTGCACAACTGAAGAGGAGGAGCGCCCTCCCTACGCCGCCGGTCCTCGGTAGTGGCACCCGGAAGGCCCCCACGGGCACCGAACCGGATGCTTCGATCGAAGACCGGCCCGCACGCCAGGAGCGCTTCTCCGCAACCGTCCACCGCCACACGGGCGGCGGACGGAGACGACGAAAATGGAGAAAACGCTAGTGGAGAACGAGACCCACTACGCCGAGGCCGTCATTGACAACGGTTCCTTCGGCACCCGCACCATCCGCTTCGAGACGGGCCGTCTGGCCCGCCAGGCCGCCGGCTCCGCCGTTGCCTACCTGGACGACGACACGATGGTGCTGTCCGCCACCACCGCGTCGAAGAAGCCCAAGGACCAGCTCGACTTCTTCCCCCTCACGGTGGACGTCGAGGAGCGGCAGTACGCGGCCGGCAAGATCCCCGGCTCCTTCTTCCGTCGCGAGGGCCGGCCCTCCGAGGACGCGATCCTCACCTGCCGCCTGATCGACCGCCCGCTGCGCCCCTCCTTCAAGAAGGGCCTGCGCAACGAGATCCAGGTCGTCGCCACGATCATGGCGCTCAACCCGGACCACCTGTACGACGTCGTCGCGATCAACGCCGCGTCCGCGTCCACCCAGCTCGCGGGCCTGCCCTTCTCCGGCCCGATCGGCGGCGTCCGCGTCGCGCTGATCCGCGGCCAGTGGGTGGCCTTCCCGACGCACACCGAGCTCGAGGACGCCGTCTTCGACATGGTCGTCGCCGGTCGCACCCTCGACGACGGCGACGTCGCGATCATGATGGTCGAGGCCGAGGCCACCGAGAAGACCATCGCGCTCGTCAAGGACGGCGCCGAGGCGCCGACCGAGGAGGTCGTGGCCGCCGGCCTCGACGCCGCGAAGCCGTTCATCAAGGCGCTCTGCAAGGCCCAGGCCGACCTCGCCGCCAAGGCCGCCAAGCCCGAGGGCGAGTTCCCGGTCTTCCTGGACTACCAGGACGACGTGTACGAGGCCCTCTCGGCCGCCGTCAAGGGCGACCTCACCCAGGCGCTGACCATCCCGGGCAAGCAGGACCGCGAGGCCGAGCTGGACCGCGTCAAGGAGATCGCCGCCGAGAAGCTCCTCCCGGCCTTCGAAGGCCGCGAGAAGGAGATCTCCGCCGCGTACCGCAGCCTGACCAAGGCCCTGGTCCGCGAGCGCGTCATCAAGGACAAGGTCCGCATCGACGGCCGCGGGATCACGGACATCCGTACCCTCGCCGCCGAGGTCGAGGCCATCCCGCGCGTGCACGGCTCGGCACTGTTCGAGCGTGGCGAGACCCAGATCCTGGGCGTCACCACCCTGAACATGCTCCGCATGGAGCAGCAGCTGGACACCCTCTCCCCGGTGACCCGCAAGCGCTACATGCACAACTACAACTTCCCGCCGTACTCCGTCGGCGAGACCGGCCGCGTGGGCTCGCCCAAGCGCCGCGAGATCGGCCACGGCGCGCTCGCCGAGCGCGCCATCGTGCCGGTCCTCCCGACCCGCGAGGAGTTCCCCTACGCGATCCGTCAGGTGTCCGAGGCCCTCGGCTCCAACGGTTCGACGTCCATGGGCTCGGTCTGCGCCTCCACCATGTCGCTGCTGAACGCCGGTGTGCCCCTCAAGGCCCCCGTCGCCGGCATCGCCATGGGCCTGATCTCGCAGGAGATCGACGGCAAGACCCACTACGTCGCCCTCACCGACATCCTCGGTGCGGAGGACGCGTTCGGCGACATGGACTTCAAGGTCGCCGGCACCAAGGAGTTCGTCACCGCGCTCCAGCTGGACACCAAGCTCGACGGCATCCCGGCCTCGGTCCTGGCCGCCGCCCTCAAGCAGGCCCGCGACGCCCGCCTCCACATCCTCGACGTGATGATGGAAGCGATCGACACGCCGGACGCGATGTCCCCCTTCGCCCCGCGGATCATCACGGTCAAGATCCCGGTCGACAAGATCGGCGAGGTCATCGGGCCCAAGGGCAAGATGATCAACCAGATCCAGGAGGACACCGGCGCCGAGATCACGATCGAGGACGACGGCACCATCTACATCGGTGCCTCCGACGGCCCGGCCGCCGAGGCCGCCCGCGCCACGATCAACGCGATCGCCAACCCGACCATGCCGGAGGTCGGCGAGCGCTACCTGGGTACGGTCGTCAAGACCACCACCTTCGGTGCCTTCGTCTCCCTGATGCCCGGCAAGGACGGTCTGCTGCACATCTCGCAGATCCGCAAGCTCGCCGGTGGCAAGCGCGTGGAGAACGTCGAGGACGTGCTCGCGGTCGGCACCAAGGTCCAGGTGGAGATCGCCGAGATCGACTCGCGCGGCAAGCTCTCCCTGATCCCCGTGATCGACGGCGAGGCCGCCGGCGACGACGACGCTGACAAGGACGACTCCGACAAGTGATGTCGCGTAGTTCCCGTGTGACGGCCCGCCCCTCTTCGGAGGGGCGGGCCGTCGCCCGTACCCAAACCCTGCTCAAGGGGAGCAACGGCATCGGCACCGTCCGGCGCACCGTGCTCCCCGGCGGACTGCGCATCGTCACCGAGACGCTGCCCGCCGTCCGCTCCGCCACCTTCGGCATCTGGGCCCACGTCGGCTCCCGTGACGAGACGCCGACGCTGAACGGCGCCACGCACTACCTGGAGCACCTCCTCTTCAAGGGCACCGAGAAGCGCAGCGCCCTGGACATCTCCGCCGCGATCGACGCGGTCGGCGGCGAGATGAACGCCTTCACGGCGAAGGAGTACACCTGCTACTACGCGCGGGTGCTCGACACGGACCTGCCGCTGGCCGTCGACGTCGTCTGCGACATGCTCACCGGCTCGCTGATCCGCGAGGAGGACGTCGTCGCCGAGCGCGGCGTCATCCTCGAAGAGATCGCGATGACCGAGGACGACCCGGGCGACGTGGTCCACGACCTGTTCGCGCAGACGATGTACGGGGACACCCCGCTGGGCCGCCCCGTCCTCGGCACCGTCGACACCATCAACGCGCTGGGCGCCGACCGCATCCGCCGCTTCTACAAGAAGCACTACGACCCGACGCACCTCGTCGTCGCGGCCGCCGGGAACGTCGACCACAATAAGCTGGTGCGCCAGGTCCGCGCGGCCTTCGAGAAGGCCGGCGCCCTCGGGCGCACCGACGCCGAGCCCATCGGCCCCCGCACCGGCACCCGGCGCATCCGCACCGCCGGCCGGGTGGAGCACGTCAACCGCAAGACCGAGCAGGCCCACGTCGTCCTCGGCATGCCGGGCCTCGCCCGCACCGACGAGCGCCGCTGGGCCCTGGGCGTACTGAACACCGCCCTCGGCGGCGGCATGTCCTCCCGTCTCTTCCAGGAGGTCAGGGAGAAGCGCGGCCTCGCCTACAGCGTGTACTCGTACACCTCGGGCTTCGCCGACACCGGCCTCTTCGGCGTGTACGCGGGCTGCCGGCCCGGCCAGGTCCACGACGTCCTGCGGATCTGCCGCGACGAGCTCGACAAGGTCGCCGCGGACGGGCTCAGCGACGAGGAGATCAAGCGGGCCGTCGGCCAGCTCTCCGGCTCCACCGTCCTCGGCCTTGAGGACACCGGCGCGATCATGAACCGCATCGGCAAGAGCGAGCTGTGCTGGGGCGACCAGATGTCGGTGGACGACATGCTGGCCCGGATCGCCGCCGTGACCCCGGACGACGTCCGCTCGGTAGCGCGGGACGTGCTGACCCAGCGGCCGTCGCTCGCGGTGATCGGCCCGCTGAAGGAGAAGCAGGCCGCCCGCCTCGACGAAGCGGTCGCCTAGTTCCGTACGCACACACCTCTGTGCCGACCTGTGAAGGACCCAAGATGAGCAAGCTGCGCGTGGCCGTCCTCGGCGCCCGGGGCCGTATCGGCGCCGAGGCGGTCAAGGCGGTCGAGGCCGCCGACGACATGGAGCTGGTGGCCGCACTCGGCCGCGGCGACAAGCTTCAGACGCTGGTCGAGGCCGGCGCCCAGGTCGCCGTCGAACTGACCACCCCGGCCTCGGTGATGGAGAACCTGGAGTTCCTCGTCCGCCACGGCATCCACGGCGTGGTCGGAACCACCGGCTGGACCGAGGAGCGCCTCGCCCGGCTGAACACCTGGCTCGCCGGATCGCCGGGGACCGGGGTGCTCATCGCCCCGAACTTCTCCATCGGCGCCGTCCTCACCATGAGGTTCGCCGCGCAGGCGGCGCGCTACTTCGAGTCCGTCGAGGTCGTCGAGCTGCACCACCCGAACAAGGCCGACGCCCCCTCCGGCACGGCCACCCGCACGGCGCAGCTCATCGCCGCCGCCCGCGCCGAGGCCGGTCTCGGCGCGCAGCCCGACGCCACGGCCACGGCCCTCGACGGCGCCCGCGGCGCCGACGTGGACGGAGTTCCGGTGCACGCCATCCGCCTGCGCGGTCTGCTGGCCCACCAGGAGGTGCTCCTCGGAGGCGAGGGCGAGACGCTGACCATCCGCCACGACTCGCTGCACCACAGCAGCTTCATGCCGGGCATCCTGCTCGGCGCACGCCGCGTCACGGCGACCCCGGGCCTCACATTCGGCCTGGAACACTTCCTCGACCTGGGCTGACGGCACCACTATGCGCGCGAAGATCACGTACTTCCTCACGGCCGCCGTCCTGGTGGTCTACTTCGTCCTGGCCGGCGGCCGGGGCCTGATGCTGATCCGGCACGGCACCTGGCTCACCGTCACCTTCGGGGTGGCCGTGCTGATCCTGCCGGTCATCGGCGTGTGGTTCCTCTGGAAGAACACGCAGTTCGTCACCCGGGCCAACCAGCTCGCGACCGAGCTGGAGGCCGAGGGCGGCCTGCCCGTGGACGAGCTGGAGCGGGACGGGTACGGGCGGATCCTGCGGGACTCCGCCGACGAGGTCTTCGCGCGCCGCAAGGCCGAGACCGAGGACCGGCCGGGGGACTGGCGCAGCTGGTTCCGCCTGGCCGTCGCCTACCACGACGCCCGCGACACCCCGCGGGCCCGCAAGGCCATGCAGCGGGCGATCGCCCTGCACGGCGGAAGGCCCGTACAGGGCTGATCCCGCACGGGCCTTCCGTACGCCGCTGCCGGCGCGGCTCAGGCGGGCACGGGCCGGTACTCGTCGGCCCACGCCCCGAGCGCGTCGGCGGCCCGGTCGAAGGCCTCCGCCCGGGACAGGAAGTCGGCGTTGTGGTCGGTCAGCAGCACCGGCAGCTCCGCACCGCCGCGCCCGGCCACCGTCAGGGCCTGGCCCTGCACGGTCCGCGGCAGCCCGAGCCAGCGCACCGGCTGCTGCACCGTACGGAACTCGGCGACCTCGCTCCACGCGATCGTGCGGGTCCCGAAGAAACCGATCCGGCGCAGCCCCGTACGGCTCACCCACACGCCCGTACGCAGCAGGCGCAGCGCCGAGCCGACCACGCAGAGCGCGGCGGCCAGGCAGACGGTCGCCCCGCCCCAGGTACCGGCGAAGGCGACGATCATCGTGGCCAGCAGCATGAAGGCGGAGAGCAGGAGCAGCAGCGCGGCGAGGGCCACCCGCCAGGGACCGGGCCGGTAGGGCCGCCGCCAGCGGTCGTGGTCGGCGTGGGGGAGTACGTCGTCGCTCTCCTCGTCCGCGTCGAACACGCCGTCGGCCGTCAGGAAGGGCAGGGGCACGGCTGTACCTCACTCACATGCACGTTCGGTTGGGCTGTGCCCGTGAGGCTACCGCCCCTCGGACGCCTCCGACTGCTGCGACTTCTCGGGTGCTTTGCTCGGCTGCAGTGCGGGCATACCGAAGAGCAGCGAGCCGGCGAGCCCTGCCACCACGGTCAGCCCGACCAGACTACGGGCGGCCATCTGGGTCTTGCTCAGACTCTCGCGCGGCGGCGGAGTGACATTGCTGCGGAATCGGTCGGCCTCGGCGACGAAGGCGAACGGGACGGGTTCGCGCCGGCGGAACATGGGAGCGACTCTCCTCGCTATCGGGCCCCGGGACGGGGCGACGGGTGGATGCGCGTACTACCCGTTAAGACGTCCGGAGCGCCCGATCGGTGCCGGAATCCGGCACATCAACCAAACTTCATGGCGCCGCGTCAGTTCGTCCGGGTGCCCAACCGGCCCGCGTGCGCGTGCGCGGCGCGCCGCGGTCGGCGACGTAGAGTGGGCGCGCCCCAGGACGCACGTTTGGAAGGACCCCGGTGAGCGACACCGCCGTTTCAGATCTGAAACCCAGCTTCCGCAGCGATGTGACGGTGGAGCTGGTGAAGCACTCCGCCGCCGACTCCGACGTGCTGTGGGCTGCCCGGGTCTCCACGGCCGGCGAGCAGTCCCTGGAGGAGCTGCACAAGGACCCGGAGCGCTCCAAGGGCCTGATCAACTACCTGATGCGCGACCGCCACGGCAGCCCCTTCGAGCACAACTCGATGACCTTCTTCATCAGCGCCCCGATCTTCGTGTTCCGCGAGTTCATGCGCCACCGCGTGGGCTGGTCCTACAACGAGGAGTCGGGCCGCTACAGGAACCTGGAGCCCGTCTTCTACGTCCCGGACGCCGAGCGCAAGCTCGTCCAGGAGGGCCGCCCGGGCAAGTACGTGTTCGTCGAGGGCACCGAGGCGCAGCAGGAGCTCACCGGCCGCGTCATGGAGGACTCCTACCTGCAGGCCTACCAGGCGTACCAGGAGATGCTCGACGCGGGCGTGGCCCGGGAGGTTGCCCGTTCGGTCCTGCCGGTCGGTCTTTTCTCCTCGATGTACGCCACGTGCAACGCGCGCTCGCTGATGCACTTCCTCGGTCTCCGTACGCAGCACGAGCTGGCGACCGTGCCGTCCTTCCCGCAGCGGGAGATCGAGATGGTCGGAGAGAAGATGGAGCAGCACTGGGCGCAGCTCATGCCGCTCACGTACTCGGCCTTCAACGGCAACGGACGCGTTGCCCCGTAAGGGCCGGTACACCCGCGGCGTACACATGTACGGACTCAAGTCCCAAGTGTCCGTATTGCGGCGTTTCGGAAAGTTCATCTAGGCTGATCAAACGGACCCGGCACTGCCTGAACCCCCGAGCAGGCAGTGCCGGCGTCCAACACCCCGTTGACGTCCCCCGAGGGGACACCGCGGGTATGGCAGCGAGTAGCGTGTTACCCATGGCTCCGATCTCGACTCCGCAGACCCCCTTCGGGCGGGTCCTCACCGCCATGATCTCGCCGTTCACGGCGGATGGCGCACTCGACCTCGACGGCGCGCAGCAGCTCGCCGTCCACCTGGTCGACGCAGGCAACGACGGCCTGATCGTCAACGGCACCACCGGTGAGTCGCCGACCACCACCGACGCGGAGAAAAACGACCTCGTACGAGCCGTCCTCGAAGCCGTCGGAGACCGCGCCCACGTGGTCGCCGGCATCGGTACGAACGACACCCGGCACACCCTGGAGCTGGCCCGCGAGGCCGCGCGCACGGGCGCACACGGCCTCCTCGCCGTCACCCCGTACTACAGCAAGCCGCCGCAGGAGGGCCTCTACCGGCACTTCACGGCGATCGCCGACGCGACCGACCTGCCGGTCATGCTCTACGACATCCCCGGCCGCAGCGGTGTCCCCATCGACACCGAAACCCTGGTCCGGCTCGGCGAGCACCCCCGCATCGTGGCCAACAAGGACGCCAAGGGCGACCTGGGCCTCGCCAGCTGGGCCATCGCGCGCAGCGGCCTGGCCTGGTACTCGGGCGACGACATGCTGAACCTCCCCCTCCTGTCCATCGGCGGGGTCGGCTTCGTGTCCGTGGTCAGCCACGTCGTCACCCCCGAGCTGCGCGCCATGCTGGAGGCGCACCTGGGCGGAGACGTCCAGAAGGCCGCCGAGATCCACCAGAAGCTGCTCCCGGTCTTCACCGGCATGTTCCGCACCCAGGGCGTGATGACCACCAAGGCCGCGCTGAGCCTCCAGGGCCTGCCCGCCGGTCCGCTGCGCCTCCCGCTGGTCGGGCTGACCGCCGAAGAGACGGCACGGCTGCGGCTCGACCTCGCCGCCGGCGGGGTACAGCTCTGACAACAGACTTCACAACTGAATAAGCACGACCCCACCAGACAACAGCAAGTGCACGAATGACATGCGCGCCACGTGCCTTCCGAGGTACGTGGCGCGTGTGGTGAGGAGAGACTTTTGAGCCATCCGCATCCTGAACTCGGTCTGCCGCCGAAGCTCCCGAAGGGCGCCCTCCGGGTCACCCCCCTGGGCGGGCTCGGCGAGATCGGTCGCAACATGACCGTCTTCGAGTTCGACGGCCGTCTGCTGATCGTCGACTGCGGCGTCCTCTTCCCCGAGGAGGAGCAGCCGGGCATCGACCTGATCCTTCCGGACTTCTCGTCCATCAGGGACCGCCTCGACGACATCGAGGGCATCGTGCTCACGCACGGGCACGAGGACCACATCGGCGCCGTCCCCTACCTCCTCCGGGAGAAGCCGGACATCCCGCTGATCGGCTCCAAGCTGACGCTGGCCCTCATCGAGGCGAAGCTCCAGGAGCACCGCATCCGCCCCTACACCCTTGAGGTGAAGGAGGGCGAGCGCGAGAACCTCGGTCCCTTCGACTGCGAGTTCATCGCCGTCAACCACTCCATCCCGGACGCCCTGGCGGTCGCGATCCGGACCCCCGCGGGCCTGGTCGTCGCCACCGGCGACTTCAAGATGGACCAGCTCCCGCTGGACAATCGCCTCACCGACCTGCACGCGTTCGCGCGCCTGAGCGAAGAGGGCATCGACCTCCTCCTCTCGGACTCCACGAACGCCGAGGTCCCGGGCTTCGTCCCGCCCGAGCGCGAGATCTCGAACGTCCTGCGCACGGTCTTCGCGAACGCCCACAGCCGGATCATCGTGGCCAGCTTCGCCAGCCACGTGCACCGCATCCAGCAGATCCTGGACGCCGCCCACGAGTACGGTCGCAGGGTCGCCTTCGTCGGCCGTTCGATGGTCCGCAACATGGGCATCGCGCGCGACCTCGGCTACCTCAAGGTCCCGCCGGGCCTCGTCGTGGACGTCAAGACCCTCGACGACCTGCCGGCCCACGAGGTCGTCCTGGTCTGCACGGGTTCCCAGGGCGAGCCGATGGCGGCCCTGTCCCGCATGGCCAACCGCGACCACCAGATCCGGATCGTCCCCGGCGACACGGTGATCCTGGCGTCGTCCCTGATCCCGGGCAACGAGAACGCGGTCTACCGCGTGATCAACGGCCTGACCCGCTGGGGCGCCAACGTCGTGCACAAGGGCAACGCCAAGGTGCACGTCTCCGGCCACGCCTCCGCCGGCGAGCTGCTGTACTTCTACAACATCTGCAAGCCGCGGAACCTGATGCCGGTCCACGGCGAATGGCGCCACCTGCGTGCCAACGCCGAGCTCGGCGCCCTGACGGGCGTCCCGAAGGACCGCATCGTCATCGCGGAGGACGGCGTCGTCGTCGACCTCATCGACGGCAAGGCCCGCATCTCGGGCAAGGTCCAGGCCGGCTACGTGTACGTGGACGGCCTCTCGGTCGGCGACGTCACCGAGGCCTCACTCAAGGACCGCCGGATCCTCGGCGACGAGGGCATCATCTCGGTGTACGTCGTGGTGGACAGCACCACGGGCAAGGTCGTCAGCGGCCCGAACATCCAGGCCCGCGGCTCCGGCATCGACGACGCGGCCTTCGGCCCGGTCGTCGCGAAGATCGAGGAGGCGATCGCCCGCGCCGCCTCCGACGGCGTGGCGGAGCCCCACCAGATCCAGCAGCTCATCCGCCGCAGCATGGGCAAGTGGGTGTCGGACAGCTACCGCCGCCGGCCGATGATCCTCCCGGTCGTCGTCGAGGTCTGACCTCCGCCGTAGCGACCGCACGGGAGCGGGGCCCCCGGATTTGCATCCGGGGGCCCCGCTCCAGTAGGTTTACGTCTCCACCCCGCACGGCACCCGGGCACAGACATGTGCCCCGGACGCCCGCGGGCGGGTGGGATCAACTACTCGGGGATACCTGATAAAGTCTGGTCCACCCGAAAGGGAAAGGCCCTCCGAAGGCCATCGGAATTCAAAATCCAGTCGACCGTGACGCGGAAATGAATCTGATATAGTCGGAATCGCCGGAAAGGAAAGCGCGAAAGCGAATACCTGGAAAGCGCCGAGGAAGTCGGACACGAAAGAGTCTGATAGAGTCGGAAACGTAAGAACAGCAAGAACAGAACGAAAGCCCGGAGGAAAGCCCGAGAGGGTGAGTACAAAGGAAGCGTCCGTTCCTTGAGAACTCAACAGCGTGCCAAAAATCA
>NZ_JBHXQN010000005.1:8305-267502 GCF_042717785.1 Streptomyces sp. NPDC058619 | reverse complement strand
ACCCCCCAGGTCATTCGTTCGACAGAGGGGACACAGTCATACCGGGCCCGGAGGCCAGCGGCCCCATTGCAGGACCACGAAAAACATAACGGGGGCGGGGCGGGTTCCGTCAGAGCGTGCCGATGTCGCTCCGGGGCATGCGGGGCGCACGGCGGGGCGGGGTGCGGCCCGCGAGGAGGACGAGCCGGGCGGCCCGGTGGCGCTGTCCCGCGTACGGGGCGAGGAGCTCCAGCATGGCGGCGTCGTCGGCGTCGCGGTTCCCCGCGAGGGCGTAGCCGATGATGCCGGGCAGGTGGAGGTCGCCGGTCGTGACGGCGTCCGGGTCGCCGTTGCTGCGCTGGAGCGTCTCGGCGGAGGTCCAGGGGCCGATGCCGGGGACCGCCTCCAGCCGGGCGGCGGCAGGACCGGGCTCCATCGCGGCGGCCTCCTCCATGCGGTGCGCGGCGCGGGCGGCCCGGACGATGGTGGCGGAGCGCTTGGCGTCGACCCCGGCCCGGTGCCAGTCCCAGGACGGGATCAGGGCCCAGGTACGGGCGGCGGGCATCACGCGGAGGCCGAGCTCCTGCGGGCCCGGGGCGGGCTCGCCGTACTGGCGCACGAGCCGGCGCCACGCCCGGTAGGCCTCGTCGGCCGTGACCTTCTGCTCCAGGACGGTGGGGATCAGGGACTCCAGGACCAGGCCGGTGCGGGTGAGGCGCAGGCCCGGACGGCGGCGGTGGCTGGCGTGCACGAGCCGGTGGCGGGGGACGAAGGCGGCCGGGTCGTCGCCGGCGCCGAGCAGGGCCGGCAGGTGTTCGAGGATCCAGTCGGCGCCCGGTCCCCAGGCCTCGGCGCCGATCTCCGCGGCGCCGCCCGTGCCCGTACGGGAGACCCGGAGGGTGGCCGGGCCCTGCGGGGTCCGGCTGGCGCGCCACACGGAGCCGTCGGGGGCCGCGCGGAAGGTGGGGTCGCCGGGACCGCGCCGGAGCGGGCCGAGGGTGGTCCCGAGGTCGAGGGGGCCGTCGGGGATCCAGCGGCGCCGCCGGACGGCGCCGCCGGGGGCCGGACCCAGGGCATCCGCCGGACCCGGTGCCGCGCCCGCCGATGCCGGTGCACCCGCCGGTCCCGGTACCGCGTCCGCCGGACCCGGTGCACCCACCGGACCCGGTGCCGCGGGGGCCGGACCCGATGCCTCCGCCCGACCCGGTGCCGCGCCGGGGGGCGCGGGTTGCGCCGCGGGCACGGTGGTGCGGCCGCCGCGGACGGCGGCGCGGGTGAGGGGGTCGAAGCGGCCGGCCATGCCTTCGAGCGTAGCCCTGCGGGGCCGGTCCCCGCCCCGCCCCCTCCCCGCCGACGCGTGGAGCGGGGAGGGGGCCGGGGAACGGCCCCGCGGTCTACGGGCGGCCCTGGAGCCTGGCCGAGGTGGTGCGGGTGGTGGGGAGCTTGCCGTACAGGAGCTTGCCGGGGCACTCCGTCGCGAAGCCGTCCCGGTGGCCGGAGATCACGTTCATCTTCACGCTGCTGCCCTTGGCGTACAGGTTGCCGCCGCCCGACTTCAGGGTCGTCTTCGCCCGCGGGTCCGCGCCGAAGAGGCCGAGCTTCCAGGCCGTGAGGCGGGCCACCGAGTCGACGACCGCCGCCGGAGGGGTCGTGCTGGTGTAGGAGCCGATGACCGCGACGCCCATGCTGTCCGTGTTGAACCCCATGGTGTGCGCGCCGAGGACCGCCTTGGAGACGCCGCCCGCGCGGCCCTCGTAGACCGTGCCGCACTTGTCGACGGCGAAGTTGTAGCCGATGTCGCGCCAGCCGCTGCTGACCACGTGGTAGCGGTACAGGCTGCGCAGCACCGCCGGCGCGTCCTTGCAGGCGTAGTTGTTGCCGGAGGCGCTGTGGTGGACGAAGGCGGCCTTGACGGTGTTCGTGTAGCCGAAGCCGGGCTCGCGCAGCTTCTCGTCCGCGCCCCAGCCCGCACGGGTGACGATCCGCGGGCGCGGGCCGATGTACGGGGCCGCCGCGGCGGTCAGTCCGCCGTCGCTCGCGAAGACCGCGTCGGCGGTGGAGTCGGCCTTGTCGAGCGCGCCGATCTCGGTGGCGCCCAGCTCCGCGTGCGGCAGGTTGGCCGCGGAGGACTCGGCCATCTCCATCGACATGCCGGGCAGCGCATCCCCCTTCTCGTCGCCCCCGGGGCCGGTGTTCTTGCCGTCCGTCCCGCGGACCGGCGCCTCCTCGCCCGGGTCGACGAGTTCGATGCGCAGGCCCGACGGCAGCCGGGCCGGTGCGCGGGTGGCCGGGGTGCCCGGTTCGGCCTGGACCCGGACCTCCACCCCGTCGGACGCGCCGACCCACAGCGGGGCGGTGGCGCCGCGGACGCGGCCCGAGCCGCGTTCCGCCGCGTCGGGGTCGGCGGCGTGCTCGTCGTTGTGGGTCTCCAGGTCCTGCCAGTCGGACCAGGTGGCGGTCGCCGTGGAGCGGGTACGGACCTGGACCCGGCCGTGGAGCGGGGTGGCGGCGTCGTCCCAGACGACGCCGACCAGTGAGAACGTCGTGACCTTGCGGGCTGCCAGGCCCTGCGTCTCGGGGAGGCGGGGCGAGGCGCTCATGCCGGGGACGCCGGGGCTGCGGTCCGCGGCGGGTCCCACGGGGACGAGCGGCAGCGACTGGGTGGACCCGGCGGGTGCCACGGGGGAGACCGCGTCCGGGGACGTGGCGGCCAGGGCCGGAGTAGGGAGCGCGAGGGGCAGGGCCAGTACGGCGGCCGTCGCGACGCCGATCGAGGAAGCAAGGAATCCACGCATGACAAGGATGCTGGGCACCCGCACCGCGCGGCGCCATCCGAGAACTGACGAGCCGTCTGCTCGCCGCCGCGTACCCCTCCCCCGTACGGAGGAGCCGCGGCCCCTCGTACGGGGGACGGGCCCGCGTACCCTGTGCCGGGTGAACGCCACTGACCGCACCCCTGCCGACCTGCTGCGATCCGCGCTCGCCGCCGATCCGGGCCGCCCGCTCGTCACCTTCTACGACGACGCCACGGGCGAGCGCGTCGAATTGTCCGTCGCCACCTTCGCCAATTGGGTGGCCAAGACCGCCAACCTGCTCCAGGGCGACCTGGGGGCCGAGCCCGGCGACCGGCTGGCGCTGCTGCTCCCCGCCCACTGGCAGAGCGCCGTGTGGCTGCTCGCCTGCGCCTCGGTCGGTGTCGTGGCCGAGGTGGGCGGCGATCCCGCCGGCGCCGACCTGGTGGTCAGCGGGCCGGACGCGCTGGAGGAGGCCCGCGCCTGCTCCGGGGAGCGCGTGGCGCTGGCCCTGCGGCCGCTGGGCGGGCGGTTCCCGCAGCCGCCGGCCGGGTTCGCGGACTACGCGGTGGAGGTGCCCGGGCAGGGCGACCGCTTCGCGCCCTTCGTCCCGGTGGACCCGGAGGGGCCCGGGCTGGCCGTCGGCGGCGAGGAGCTCTCGTACGCGCAGCTGACCGACCGCGCCCGCGAGGACGCGGCGAAGCTCGGGCTCGGCGCCGGTTCGCGGGTGCTGACGGGCCTCGGCTACGACACCTGGGAGGGCCTCTCGGCCGGGCTGTACGCGGCCCTGGCGTCCGGCGGCTCCGTGGTGCTGTGCCGGAACCTGGACGCCCTGTCGGCGGACGGCCTGGCCCAGCGGGTCGAGAGCGAGCGCGTCACGCACCGCGTCTGACCGCCGCGTGCGCCGCACCGCGTCTTGCCTGCCGCATTGTCCGCCGCACCGCGTCTGACCTGCCGCGTTTTCCGCCGCCTCCGGCGCTCCGGTCCCGTTCCAAACACGGAGAACGGGCCATTTGTCACCCGGTCGGCCCTTGACAGGACCCCGCCCCCGGGCCGCCCCGGCGTACCGGGGGCAGGATCGGCAATGGCCGCACTCACTCGTACGGCTTGTTGCCGAAGCGGCGACCGGAGCGGCGAGGGGACTGACGCGGGTGACGGACAGCGCAGGCATACCGGGCGGCGCCGGAGCGGGCGGAGGCACTCCCCCGCCTCCGCACGGCCGCAGGCGCCGACTGCTGCGCTGGAGCGGCCTGGGGGCCGCCGCGGTGGTCCTGGCGGGCACGGCCACCGGCTGGTGGCTCTACAACCGGCTCGACGGGAACATCACCGCGGACAGCTCGGCCGAGGCCGAGCTCAGGCGCTACGAGCGCGAGCGCCCGGCGAACTTCGCCACCGGGGCCCAGAACATCCTGCTGATCGGCTCGGACTCCCGCTCCGGCAAGGAGAACGCCCCCTACGGGGCGGACAAGGGCACGCAGCGCTCGGACACCGTGATCCTGCTGCACCTGCCCGCGGACCGGAAGAGCGCCACCGCGGTCTCGATACCCCGGGACCTGATGAGCGACATCCCGTCCTGCCTGAAGCCGGACGGGACCCGCACCACCGCCCAGTACGCGCAGTTCAACTGGTCCTTCGAGTGGGGCGGGGCCGCCTGCACGATCCGTACGGTGGAGAAGCTGACCGGCATCCGCGTCGACCACCACATGGTCGTCGACTTCGGCGGCTTCAAGAGGATGGTCGACGCCGTCGGCGGCGTGGAGGTCTGCCTCGAACAGCCGGTGGCCGACGCGGCCGCCAAGGCGAAGCTGCCCGCCGGACTGCACACGCTGCGGGGCGAGCAGGCCCTCGGCTACGTCCGCGCCCGGCACAGCCTGGGCAACGGCAGCGACACCGAACGGATGCTGCGCCAGCAGCAGTTCCTCGGCTCGCTGGTCAAGAAGGTGCAGAGCAACGGAGTGCTGCTCAATCCGGCCCGCCTGGTCCCGCTGCTGGACGCGGCGACCTCCTCGGTGACCACCGACCCGGGGCTGGCCTCGCTGCGCGGGCTGTACGAACTCGTGCGGGGCGTACGGGACATACCGACGGACCAGGTCAAGTTCCTCACGGTGCCGCGGCGTCCGTACCCGCCCAATCCGAACCGGGACGAATTGGTACAGCCGGACGCGGCCCGGCTGTTCGAGCGGCTGCGCATGGACCGGGCCGTGACGGTGACCCCGCCGAAGCCCGAGGACGCCTCGCAACCGGCCTCCGCGCGGCCGTCCGGCCAGCCCTCCGGGTCCGCCTCGGAGCCCGCCGGGACCTCCACGGGAACCGGAACCGACCCCACCCCCGTCCCCACTTTCACCGGGACCACGGCGGGTCCGGCCGACTGCCGGTAAAGCAATCCCAAAAGCCGGTGACCGAACCGAGCGTGATGGGCGTTTCACCCCGTTATCAGGGAAGTGGAATTTGTCACCAGCATGGTTTGCAGCCGAACCTGACGGATAGGGTGAGCGATCCGGTGCCCGGCCGATTAAGAGGCCACGCACCAGCCGGATCGTTGACCGTGCGCCTGGGGGAGGCGCGTCGCGAGGCACCGACGGAGGATTCGAGCAACCGTGGATGCGCAAAGCCGTGGGCGGGCCGACGAGATCGACCCCGCAGACCAGTGGGTGATCAACCCTCGCACCGGCCACTACGAACTGCGACTGGGCAACTCCGCTGAGCAGCAACAGCGGCAGCGGCCCTCCGTGTCGGCGCCGCGCAGATCCAGATCCGCCACGGCCCCCGCGCCGACCGCCCCCTCCCCCGCCGTCCCGGGTCCGCGGCGCGGCGACGGCCCGCCCGGGCGGCGTACCGGCCGTTCCCGCAAGGGCGGTGGCGGTGGCGGACGCAGGAAGACGCTGGTCATCACCGGCGGGGCCCTGGCGTTCCTGCTGGTCGGCGGTTCGGTGGCGGGGTACCTCTACTACCAGCACCTGAACGGCAACCTCACCGTCACGGACACGGCGGGCGCCGGCACCGGCGGCTTCCGGAAGAACGAGGCCATCAACATCCTCGTCATCGGCACCGACAAGCGCAGCGGCGCCGGCAACGAGGGCTACGGGGACGCGAACAGCGTCGGCCACGCCGACACCACGATCCTGTTCCACGTCGCGAAGGACCGCAGCAACGCGACCGCGCTGTCGATCCCGCGCGACCTGATCACGGACATCCCGTCCTGCCCGACGAAGCAGCCGGACGGGTCGACGAAGGAGGTCGGGGGCACCAAGGGCACCCGCTTCAACAACAGCCTCGGGCAGGAGGGCCGTGACGCGGGCTGCACGATGCGTACGGTCAAGGCCCTCACCGGCATCGAGATCGACAACTTCATGATGGTCGACTTCAACGCCGTGAAGAACCTGAGCACGGCCGTCGGCGGGGTGCCCGTCTGCCTGGAGAAGGCCGTCGACGACAAGGACTCCAAGCTCAAACTGGGCGCGGGCGAACACCGCCTGGCGGGCGAGGAGGCGCTGGCCTTCGTACGGACCCGGCACGCCTTCGGCAACGAGAGCGACCTGGACCGCATCAAGACCCAGCAGGCGTTCCTCAGCTCGATGATGCGCGAGATGAAGTCGAAGGAGACGCTGACCAGCCCGAAGAAGTTCTTCTCGCTGGCCGAGGCCGCCACCAAGTCGCTGACCGTGGACCAGGGTCTGGGATCCATCGACAAGCTCACCGACCTCGCGGGCGAACTGAAGGACATAGACCTCAAGAACGTCACCTTCACCACCCTGCCGGTCCTCGACAACCCGGCCGAGAAGGTCAAGGCGACCGTCGTGCTCAACCAGGGGCTGGCCGATCCGCTGTTGCAGATGATCCGGGGGGACGTCTCGCTCACGGAGGTCGAGAAGAAGGAGGCCGCCGCGAAGGACGCGGCCGACGCGGACGCGAAGGCCAAGCAGGACGCCCTGCTCCAGGGCGGCCGGGCGGCCGCCGCCGACGTACGGGTGGACGTGTACAACGGGGGCGGGCCCAAGGGCGCGGCCTCCACCACCCTGAACTGGCTGCAGAACACCAAGGGCGTCTCCAAGAGCAGCAACCGCGGCAACGCGCCCGCGAAGCTCGGCGCCACCCAGCTGGAGTACGCGCCCAACCAGGCCGACCAGGCCCGGGCGCTCGCGGACCTGCTGGGCCTCCCTGCGACCGCCATGAAGGTGGGCACGGCGGACGCGGCGGCGAGGGCCCCGATGAAGCTGACGCTGGGGCCGGACTTCAAGGAGCCGGGCACCCCGCTGGCGTCGGCGGCGCCGCAGCAGCTGCCGGAGGACGTCCAGCGCACCGAGGCGGACAAGGCGGTCTGCGTGAAATGACGGACCACGGCCGGTAGGACCGGCACCACACGAAGCACGAGAGGATCTTGATGGGGGGACGCGTGAGGCACAGCAGCGTGCGGGGGGAGGGGGCGACCGCTCAGACCACCGGTGACGCATCCGGCGGCACACACGACGGCATATCCGACGGCACGGCCGACGGCACGGCCGACGGCACATCCGGCGACGGTACGGGCGCCACCGGCGCGGTGCCGCCGCCGCGGGACGGCTCCCGGGCCGCCCGGCGGTCGGCCGACGGCAAGCGGGCCGCGGACGGCAGGCGTGCGGCCGCCGGACGGCGGGGGCGGCGGCGCGTGCTGCGCTGGACGGCCTCCGTACTGTCCCTGCTCATACTCGGGACGGCGGCGGGCGGGTACCTCTACTACCGCCACCTGAACGGCAGCATCCAGACCGACGCGCTCAACCTCGGCGAGAACAAACTGGGCGGCTCCAAGCCCAACGCCTTCGGCCAGACCCCGCTGAACATCCTGCTCATCGGCTCCGACGCGCGCAACGACGCGGCGAACCAGGCCCTCGGCGGCGGCACCGAGACCTTCGACGGCCCGCCCCTCGCGGACGTGCAGATGCTGCTGCACCTGTCCGCGGACCGCAGCAACATGTCCGTGGTGTCGATGCCCCGCGACACGATCCTGACGATGCCCAAGTGCACCGAGCCGGGCGGCAAGGTGCACGAGGCCAGCAAGGGACTCGTCCAGACCAACGAGTCCCTCAGCCGCGGCGGACCGGGCTGCACGGTGGCCACCTGGGCGGAACTGACGAAGATCCCCATCGATCACTTCATGATGATCGACTTCAAGGGCGTGGTCTCCATGGCGGACGCCATCGGCGGCGTCCCGGTCTGCGTCGAGCAGAACGTGCACTCCCTCACCCGCGACGGCAAGGGCTCCGGCCTGAAGCTGCCGAAGGGCGTGAGCGTCATCCAGGGCCAGCAGGCCCTCCAGTGGCTGCGCACCCGCTACGGCTTCGAGGACGGCACCGACATCGGCCGCACCCACGCCCAGCACCAGTACATGAACTCGATGGCCCGCGAGTTCCGCAAGAACGCCAAGCTCACCAACCCGGTGAAGCTCAACAGCCTGGCTCAGGCAGCCATCGACGCCATGGTCGTGGACACCGGCCTGAACAAGATAGACAAGCTGTACGACCTCAGCATGGAGCTGAAGAAGGTCCCGCCGGGCCGGATCACCATGACCACCATGCCGTGGGTCTACAGCAACCGGCCCGGGATGGACGGACGGGTCGAGCCCAAGTCGGGCGAGGCCGAGGACCTGTTCCGGATGGTCCGCGAGGACATCGCGCTCGACGGCAAGGGCTCCGGCACCCCCGCGGACCCCGCCGCCTCCCCGTCGGCCGCCACCGGCACCCCGGCAACCCCCTCGGCCCCGCCGGCCACCGCCGCGCCCGAGCCGCCCGCGAAGACCGCGGTCGGCGTCCGCAACGCCACCGGCGGCAAGGACGGCTCCCAGGCTCCGGCCCGGAACCGGGCGCGCGACGTCACCGCCCTGCTGGCCGCCAAGGGCTACACCAAGGCCACCGCCGAGAACCGCACCGGCGCCGAGGACGTGACCGTGGTCCGCTTCAACTCCGCGGAGCAGGCGGGCAGTGCCACCGCCCTGGCGACCGCGCTCGGACTGCCGGCCTCCTCGGTGCAGAAGTCCGACGAGGTGTCCGGGATCGTCCTGTTCGTCGGCAAGGACTGGCAGACCGGCGACATACCGACCCCGCCGCCGCCCGCCCCGACGAAGGCGCCGGACTCCGCCCGCCCGCTCAACGGCGACAACGACCAGGCCTGCATGCCGATCCAGCCCGGCTTCACCTGGTAGCCGCGTACGTACGGAAGGGGCCCGGCGACTGTGTGGTCACAGCCGCCGGGCCCCTTCGTCGTGCCGGTCCGGGTACGGGTCAGACCTGCGAGGCGTCGCGCCGGACCGCCGGGCGGCGGGTCGCGATCACCCGCTTCGCCAGCGCGCGCGGGCTCGTCAGGAAGCCGAAGCCCCAGCACAGGTGCATGGTGGCGAGGGCCACCGGGATCTGCGCCCGGGCCTTCAGCGGGAGGCCGCGGCCCGCCGGGACCGCGCCGGCGACGATGCCCGCGAGGTAGCCGGCCGGGACGGCGAAGGCCCAGGGGGTGACGGCCGCGCCGACGACCACGCTCGCCGCGAGGGCGCAGACGAGGGTCGGCGGGGCGAGGTAGCGCGGGTTGATGGAGCCCGCGTGGTAGCGGGCCACCACGTGGCGCCAGCGCCCGTAGTCCTTGTACTGCTTGGCCAGGGCCCGTACGGAACGCCGCGGGCGGTACTGGACCTTCAGCTCCGGCGAGAACCAGATCAGGCCGCCAGCCTCGCGGATGCGGAAGTTCAGCTCCCAGTCCTGGGCGCGGATGAACTCCTCGTTGTACCCGCCCTGCTGTTCCAGCGCCTCGCGGCGGAAGACGCCGAGGTAGACGGTCTCGGCGGGTCCGGCCCCGCCGCCCGTGTGGAAGGGCGCGTTGCCGACGCCGATCCGTGAGGTCATCGCCGCGGCGACGGCCTCCTCCCAAGGGTTCTCGCCCTCGGCGTGCATGATGCCGCCGACGTTCTGCGCGCCCGTCTCGTCGAGGAGGCGGACGGCGGTGGCGATGTAGTTCGGGGAGAGCATGCCGTGACCGTCGACGCGCACCACGATGGGGTGGCGCGAGGCCTTGATGGCGGCGTTGAGGGCCGCCGGCGTCCGGCCGGTGGGGTTCGGGACGGTGTGGACGCGCGGATCCTCCGCGACGAGTGCGGCGGCGATCTCGTCGGTGCGGTCCGTGGACGGCCCGAGGGCGATCACCACCTCCATCTCGCCCGCGTACTCCTGCTCCAGGATGTGGCGGACGGAATCGCGGAGGTAGTGCTCCTCGTCGAGCACCGGCATGATCACCGAGACTGCGGGCTGCTGGGCGGGCATGTCGTCCTTCAAGGTCGGGTATCGGTGTCACGTTACCGCGTACGGGGGAACCGGGTGCGCGCCGAGTGAGCGGTACGGACAGAGGCTGATCATATGGGCCTACTGTTCTGCCGAATCAGACGGAACTGCCGACCGTCCCCTGCTGTCCCCGCGGAGGTGTCCACCGTGCCCGAACCGCACCGTCCCACCCGTCCCGCCAGGCCGCCCGAGCCGCAGCGCGCGCGGCGCGGAGCCGGCGGCGGCCCGGCCCGGCACCGCGGTGACCGGCCCCGGTGGGGGGTGCGGCTGGCGGCCAGCCTGTCGGTGGTGGTGCTGGGCTCCGGAGCCGTCGGGCACGCCGTGATGACCGGTCTGGACACCGGGATCGAGCGGGTGGACCCGTTCAAGGACATGAAGAACCGCCCCCAGGCGGGGCACGGCATGAACTTCCTGCTGGTCGGCACCGACGGCCGCGAGAAGATCACCCCGGAGGAGAAGCGCGAGTACCGCCTCGGCGGCGCGCCCTGCCACTGCACCGACACGATCATGCTGGTGCACCTGTCGGCGGACCGGGAGCGGGCCAGCGTGATCAGCCTGCCCCGCGACAGCTACGCCGAGGTGCCCGCGCACCAGGACCTGGTCACGGGCAAGGCCCACAAGCCGCACCCGGTGAAGCTGAACGCGGCGTACGCGGAGGGCGGGCCCAACCTGACCGTGCGGACCGTGGAGAACATGACCCGGGTGAAGATCGACCACTACCTGGAGGTCGACTTCACCAGCTTCATGAGGACGGTCGACGCGATGGGCGGCGTGGAGATCTGCACCGCCAAGACCATGCGCGACACCTACACCGGCCTGGACCTGCTGCCCGGCACCCACCGGCTCACCGGCGGCCAGGCCCTGCAGTACGTGCGCTCGCGCCACATCGACGGGGCGTCCGACCTCGGCCGGATGCAGCGCCAGCAGCGGTTCATCGCCGCCCTGATCAAGCAGGCGACCGGCGGTGGGGTGCTGTTGAACCCGGTCAAGTTCAAGCAGGTCAGCTCCACCCTGCTCGGCTCGGTCCGGGCCGACACCGGCTTCGGTTCGGAGCAGATGCTCGCGCTCGGCCAGGCCATGCGGGACTTCACCCCGTCCTCGTCGGAGTTCGCCTCGGTGCCGATCGGCAGCCCCTCGTACCGGGTCAAGGGAATCGGCTCGACCGTGAAGTGGGACGAGGCGAAGGCGGCCAAGCTGTTCCAGGCGGTACGGGAGGACCGGCCGCTGGCCCCCGTCCGTCCGGGCCCGGGCCACGGCCGGCCGGCGTCCGTGCCGGTGGACGTGCCCCCGCAGCAGGTCCGGGTCCAGGTGGAGAACGGGACGCGGATCGACGGCCTGGGCGGCCGGGTGGACGCGGCCCTGCGCGCCACCGGCTTCGACACCACGCGGGCCCCGGGCAACGGCGCCAGCCGCGAGGTCAAGCGCACGGTGATCACGTACGACCCGCGCTGGGACCGCTCCGCCCGTACGGTGTCCACGGCCCTGCCGGGCAGCGAGCTGCGGGCGGTGCCGGGGCAGGGGCGGACCGTGGTGGTGATCGCGGGCGCGGACTACCGAAAGGTGGTCGCGGTGCGCGCGGAGGACCCGTACCAGGGCGGGGCGACCGGGGCGGTCACCGGCGACCAGGTGGTCTGCGGCACGTAGGCCGGGGGCGGGTGGGCGGCGGCGGGCCGCCGACGGGCGGGCAGCGGCGGCCGGTCGCCGACGGGTTGGGCGGCGGTCAGTCGTCGAAGCCCTGTGCCGCCCGCTCCTCGCGCAGGGCCGTGATCGCCTGACGGCGGGCGAGCCGGTGGGTGCGGCGGATCTGGGCCTCCTGGTAGCGCCGCTCGTCGCGCTCGGTCTCCGGGAGCACCGGCGGCACCGTGCGGGGCTTGCCCTCGGCGTCGACCGCCGCGAACACGAGGTAGGCGCTGCCGACCTGGGTGGCGGGGGTGGACTCGTTCCACCGCTCCGCCAGGACCCGTACGCCGATCTCCATCGAGGAGCGGCCGGTCCAGTTGCACTGGGCCTTCACGTGGACGAGGTCGCCGACCCGGACCGGGGCCAGGAAGGCCATCTCGTCCATGGACGCGGTGACCGCGGGGCCCCCGGAGTGGCGGCCGGCGACGGCTCCGGCCGCGTCGTCCACCAGCTTCATGATCACGCCGCCGTGCACGGTGCCGAGGAGGTTGGTGTCGTTCGCGGTCATGATGTGGCTGAGGGTGGTCCGGGAAGCCGCGGTCGGCTTCCCCGGCAGCTCGACCGGTATGTCTGTCATACGGATACCTTAGTTGGGTACCGGAGGCATCAGCTCTGCAACAGCACCGGTACGGAACGCCACCCGGGCTGTCGGACGACACGCCCGGGCGTGCATCCTAGGGCGCATGAATGACTGGCCAGCAGGGTGGAACGGCGAGCGCGACGAGCGCGACCGCCGTGACGACGGGTACGGACGCGGCAGCGCCCAGGCGCAGCCCGAGGGCGCGCAGCGGATGCGGCACGTCCAGCGGCAGCAGCCCCCGCGCCCGGCGGTCCCGCCGCCCGGCCGGCGGCCCGGGACTCCGGCGCCCCCCGTACCGGGTGTGCCCCCGCAGCACGCACAGGGCCACGACACCTACGGCGGCTTCGACAGCGGCTACAACACCGGTCAGGTCTACGGCTCGCCGGCCGGACCCGCGGGGCCCGGCGGGCCGCCGCAGCCGCCGTCGGGGCCCGGCCGCCCCGGGCGGGCCCCCGGCCCGGCCCCGGACTGGCGCAGGCGGATCAAGGTCGGCTCGATCGTGCTGGTCTCCGCGCTGCTGGTGACGACGGTCGCCACCTACTTCTGGGCCGACTCCAAGGTGCGCCGGGAGGTGGACCTCTCCAAGGTGATCGAGCGGCCGAAGGAGGGGGACTGCACGACGTACCTGATCGTGGGCTCCGACAGCCGCGAGGGCATGTCCGCCGAGGAGAAGAAGAAGCTCCACACGGGCTCGGCCGAGGGCAAGCGCACCGACTCGATGATGATCCTGGCGAAGTGCTCCAGCGGGAACACGATGATCTCGCTGCCGCGTGACTCGGACGTGGAGATCCCCTCGTTCGTGGGGTCCCAGTCGGGCAAGAAGTTCGCGGGCGAGGGGCGGCGGGTCAAGCTCAACGCGGCGTACGCGGAGGACGGTCCGGAGCTGCTCGTACGGACGGTGGAGCACAACACCGGCCTGCGCATCGACCACTACGCGGAGATCGGCTTCGCCGGCTTCGCGAACATCGTGGACGCGCTGGGCGGGGTGGAGCTCGACATCGAGAAGGCCTTCAAGGACGAGAAGTCGGGCGCCGACTTCCAGGCCGGCAAGCAGACGCTGAACGGCGAGCAGTCGCTGGCGTTCGTACGGACCCGGTACGCCTTCGCCGAGTCGGACCTCCAGCGGACGAAGAACCAGCAGAAGTTCCTGTCGGCGCTCGCGAGCCAGGCGGCGACGCCGGGGACGGTCCTCAACCCGTTCTCGCTCTACCCGATGCTGGGCGCGGGCCTGGACACGCTGATCGTGGACCAGGACATGGGCCTGTGGGACATGGGTCAGATGTTCTTCGCGATGAAGGGCGTCAACGGCGGTGACGGCGTCTCGATGAACATGCCGATCTCGGGGCAGCGCGGCGGGAACCTCGTCTGGGACAAGGCGAAGGTGCAGCAGCTGGTGAAGCAGATCCAGAACGACGAGAAGGTCACCGTCCGCGGCCAGTGAGCGGTGCTCGGCCGGCCGGGTGACGGCGGGAGGGGGCGGCGGGAGATCCCGCCGCCCCCTCCCGTGCGTCGGGGGCCCGGGGTCGGGGGCCGGGGTCGGTCAGGAGTCGGAGGAGAAACGGATCGCGGCGGCGGGCAGCTCGGCGCCGCACCACACGCGGACGCCGGCGCGGAGCTCGTTGTCGGCGCCGACGACGGCGTCGTCGCCGATGACCGCGCTGTCGAGCACGCTGCGGGGGCCGACCGAGGCCCCGGCGCCGATCAGGCTGGCGCTGACCTGTGCGTCCGCGCCGATGACCGCCCCGTCCAGCACGATGGAGCCCTCGACGACCGCCCCGGCCTCGATGCGGGCGCCGGCGCCCACGACGGTGCCCCCCGACAGCTTCGCACCGGCGGCGACCTCGGCGCCGGGCAGCACCAGGGACTCGCCGCGGCGCCCGGGGACGGCCGGGGAGGAGACCACGCCGCGGACCAGGTCGGCAGAGGCCTGGACGATGGCCTCCGGCTTGCCGAGGTCCATCCAGTACGTGTTCTCGGTGACCCCGTGGAGCTTGGCCCCCGCGGCGAGGAGGCCGGGGAAGGTCTCGCGCTCGACGGAGACGGGCCGGCCGGCCGGGATGGAGTCGATGACGCTGCGGCGGAAGACGTAGCAGCCGGCGTTGATCTGGTCGGTGATGATCTCTTCCGGGGTCTGCGGCTTCTCGGTGAAGGCCAGCACCCGCCCCTCGGAGTCGGTGGGGACCAGACCGAAGGCGCGCGGGTCCTCGACCTGCACGAGGTGCAGGGAGACGTCCGCGTCGGCCGACTCGTGCGAGGCGACGAGCCCGGCGATGTCCAGGCCGGTGAGGATGTCGCCGTTGAAGACGAGGACGGAGGAGTCCGGGCCGCCCGTCAGGCGCTGCGCGGCGTTGCGGATGGCCCCGCCGGTGCCCAGGGGCTCGTCCTCGACCACGTACTCGAGGGTGATGCCGAACTCCGAGCCGTCGCCGAAGTACGGCTCGAAGACCTCGGCGAGGTAGCAGGTGGCCATCACGATGTGCGTGACGCCCGCGGCGGTGGCCCTGGCTATCTGGTGGGCGAGGAACGGGACGCCGGCCGTGGGGACCATCGGCTTGGGCGTGTTCACGGTCACGGGACGCAGGCGCGTTCCTTGGCCTCCGACCAGCAGGATCGCTTCCGTCATTGCGTTCTCCCCAACCGATTCCTGCGTGCGAAGGTCCAAATTTAGCCCATGCGGAGGTCATGCCACGGCCGGAGGCGGTTACGCCCGTCCGCGCGCGCACTCGTACCGCTGAACCGCCCGCTGTGTCCCCAAATGCCAGCCCGCCTCCCTCCGGACGGCCGGCCTGCCGGAGGCCTCTCCCGTACGGGGACGGGTGTGACCGGTTCGGCTACGCGGCCGGGCGGTACGGCAGCGTGGCCCAGGTCCGGGTACCGCCGCCGGGTTCCCGGGCCGGGCCGAAGTCCCAGTCCCCCTCACAGTCCCGGACCAGGGCGGCGAGGACCCGCAGGTACCCTCGCCGCCTCGCCTCGCACAGACCGGCGAGGCGCGGGTGGGGGTGCGGCCCGTGGGCGTCGTAGACGATCAGGCGGAGCGAGTCGTCCCGGTACCGGAGCGAGAGGTACAGCCCGTTTCCCGGGCTGCTGTGCCGGCCGGCGGCCATGAGTTCGCCGGTCGCCTGGGCGGCGGCCGGCACGAGCCCCTCCAAGCGGTGGGTCCGGAGCACGGACGCGACGGTCCGCCGCGCGACGGCGGCGCTGTAGGGCTCCCCGGGGAGGGTGAGGCTGTAGCTGAGCGCATGGGGGGGAGGGTGCCCCGTACGGGGTGGGCGGCGGGCCCTGCCGAACAGGTCGTGAGAGTTCCGGACATCGCTGACTCCTTGCGGTGTGCGGGAGCCGTGGCCTGTCGGTCCGCCAGCGGCGGGGCAGGGCGAACCGGCGCACTTCAACTCCCTTGCGTGAGCGTTGCATTACGAAGGGTAGGTTATGCAGAGATTCCGATGAAGGAAAGCGTGGTCGAGATCCCCATGGAACTTATCCGGAAGGCCATCCGTGATCAGCTCATCTAGAAACCTGACGGAGTGCTTCGACACGTTCGAGCGGGAAGCCTTCCGCCTCGAAATCCTCGACGAGTACAACATCCCTGCGAGTGCCGAAAACTTGAGGTCGTTCCTTGCGGGCGAGCCCCAGCCAGCCGAATACAACGCCGGCTGGGTTGAAACCGTTCGTGCTGCGACACAAATGGGTAAGCGGATGTATCGGGTGCACATCCTCGCCCGTCCGCTCACGGACTATCTCCGATATGAACTCGGGTGGGGATACGTAAAGAACATGACGGGTGGGGAAGAGTTCTTCATCCTCGACATCACGGAGCAGCCGAACCCTTTGGAAGGGGTACCAGACTTCTGGATGTTTGACGAGACGTCACCTGTCGTCATGAACTACGACGAAACCGGAGCTTTCATCGGGCCCGAGTTTCTCGCTGACGATCGAGCGGCGGAGTTCATCGGGCATCGGGATGCGGCTCTCGCTCATGCTGAGCCGTTTTCCGAATGGTGGGCCAAGCACGGCGAGTGAATAAGACAGAACTGGGGGCAGCGCTGCGGGCATTGCGGCAGGCATCCGGAAAGGAAGCCAAGGCCGTGGCCCGCAGCGCTGTCATGTCTACGGCCAAGCTGTCGAAGATTGAGAACGGCCGAGTGGCGCCAAGTGTTGCAGACGTAGACCGCATTCTTTCGGCTGTTGATGTGTCGGCGGACATCAAGGCCAAGTACATGGCTGTAGCTCGCGCGCAGGCAACGGAAGCCACGGCATGGCGCCTGTACCGACGGCTAGGGTTCCACCGGAAGCAAGAGCAGATCCGGGCACTGGAGCAGTCCATGAGCCTGCTGTGCCTATTCCAACCGTCACTGGTTCCCGGCCTGTTGCAAACCCCTGAGTACGTAAGGGCCGTACTTCAAGGGAAGGGCCTGGGATAGGAGCAGTTGTCCCGGACCATCGGAGCGCGGATCGAAAGACAACGGATTCTCTACGACACCGGTAAGACCTTGCGCTTCATCCTGACGGAACCTGTCCTACGTTGGCGCATTCTTCCCGCACCCATGCTGGCGGGTCAGGTGGACCGAATTATTTCCGTCTCGCGTTTGCCCAACGTAGACATTCGAGTCGTCCCCCTTAACGCTGCGCAGACAGATGTACCGGGGCATTCTTTCGTGATTCGTGATGGCCGAGTGGTCACTGTGGAAACGACCCACGCAGAAATGGTCGTGACTGACCCCCGAGACGTAGCCCTGTACGTAGACAAGTTCGAGCGGTTTTCCAGCGTGGCGCTTTCCGGTAGCGACATGCGTGCCATGCTCGAAGGCATCCGGGACGAGCTTTTACGCGAACAGGAAACCAGCTAGTACTCGGCCTCGCCCCCAGCCACCATTAGCTGTCGATTCTCGGAGACAGCGGCGAAGGGGTGCGCGATGGCAACCAAGGCGGACACGTTCGAGTACGCGCCCATAGTCGTCTACTGGCACAACCGTTGCATCCACACGGGCGGGGCGCGCCGATGACCCGCTCGGTCATCCGGCACGCAGAGCACCGGATCGTCAGAGACCCGGAGACCTCGCCCATCGTGCTTGCGAGTTGCCTCTACGCGGGATGCGGTTGGGCTGCCGTTCCCGGCCCCGACGTGGCCGGGGTGGATCGGCAGTGCATGACGCACACGGGCCTGAATGCCGGTCACGGTCGCTTTCTTCGAGGGTTCGAGGACATCGCCCTCGTTCACCGGGTCGACACGACCTGACACAGGCCCACGCCCCGCCGGGGCGGGCAGCAAGACCCGTCGACAGAAGGAGTCGCACGATGACGACCATGGTGGAAAGCACCGTCGCCTTACGGCACGGGCGGGACTTCGTCAGCCCCGAGCTGTTCGGGCGGCTGGCCGCGTTCTGCGCGGACGAATACGGCCTTGAGCGGGTCGTGGCCGATCGCGTGATGGATCAGGCCATCGCCTTCGTGTACGTCCTGGGCAGCCAGAAGGCGTACGACATGGCGCCCAGTGAGCGGGTGGACCCCGGCTGGCACTCGTTCATGCTCCACACCCAGGAGTACGCCGCCTGGTGTCAGGAGCGGTTCGGCCACTTCGTCCACCACGCCCCGAACGCCAAGGTGCGGACGCGCGGGCTGATGGTGTCCGTGGCCGACCGGCTCAGGACCGCCGGGTTCTTCGTCGACGCCCGCCTGTGGGGCACCGCAGCCGAGTGCAACCAGCCGGCCTGCTGCGGCGACGGCGACGGCTGCTGACTCGCTGGCTCGCCGACCCGCCCCGGCACACGGATCACAAAGTGATCCGCTCGTACGAAGCAGGGCCCGGACACGTCACAGGTGCCCGGTCCCTGCCCTGACCGAAGGTACCGCCCATGCCGTCTGATGAGGGTCTGACCGGGAGCGGCAGGGTCACCGTATTCGCCCTGTTCGGCGTGGTCTTCGGATATGCCACGCACCACCTGGACGGCCGGCGAATCGGAGAGGTGGCCATCGTCGGCCCGCTGACTCCCGGGATCGAGTGGCCGCGCCTGTGGCAGATGGCCCGCAGCTGTGAACGGCCCACGGCCGGCGAGACCGAGTTGGCCCGATGGGTGCTCACTCAAGCCACCCGGGCCCTGGTGTGCGGCAGCGACCGCATCGCACAGTTCCAAGAACAGGGCTGGAAGTTGGAGCCGGGTGGGAAGCGCGTCCGCTTCGGTGCGACGTACGCCAACCGTGACCAGCTCTGGACGGGGAACCTGGCTGTCGAAGGGCTGCTTCCGGACCAGGTGGCGGAGCGCCCCGCGCTCTACAGCGCCTGACCGCAGTGGGCCTGGCTCGCAGCAGCCTTTTACGGTCTACGAAAGGCCCCCGGCATCACGCCGGGGGCCTCGTCGTTCGGGCCTGAACGGACCAGAGGCCGATCCCGCTTCCCGGATCACCCGAGAAGGTTTCTGACCTGCGAAAACACTGCTACGGCAGGTTCCTCGCCATGACGATGCGCTGAACCTGGTTCGTGCCTTCATAAATCTGCGTGATCTTCGCGTCGCGCATCATGCGCTCCACCGGGTAGTCGCGGGTGTACCCGTAGCCGCCGAGGAGCTGGACGGCGTCCGTGGTGACCTCCATCGCGACGTCGGAGGCGAAGCACTTGGCCGCGGCGCCGAAGAAGGTCAGGTCCTCGTGGGGGCCGCCGGAGGAGACGCGCTCCGAGCGGGCGGCCGCCGAGTAGGTCAGCTGGCGGGCGGCCTCGATCTTCATGGCCATGTCCGCGAGCATGAACTGCACGCCCTGGAAGTCGCCGATCGGCTTGCCGAACTGCTTGCGCTCCTGGACGTAGCCCTTGGCGTAGTCCAGGGCGCCCTGGGCGATGCCGAGCGCCTGGGCGGCGATGGTGATGCGGGTGTGGTCCAGGGTCTTCATCGCGGTGGCGAATCCGGTGCCCTCGGCGCCGATCATGCGGTCGGCCGGGATGCGGACGTTGTCGAGGTAGACCTCGCGCGTCGGGGAGCCCTTGATGCCGAGCTTCTTCTCCGGGGCGCCGAAGGACACGCCCTCGTCGCCCTTCTCCACGACGAAGGCGCTGATGCCCTTGGAGCGCTTCTCGGGGTCGGTCACGGCCATGACCGTGTAGTACTCGGAGACGCCCGCGTTGGTGATCCAGCGCTTGACGCCGTTGAGGACCCAGAAGTCCCCGTCGCGCACGGCGCGGGTCTTCATGCCGGCGGCGTCGGAGCCGGCGTCCGGCTCGGAGAGGGCGTACGAGAACATCGCGTCGCCCTTGGCCAGCGGGCCGAGGTACTTGGCCTTGAGCTCCTCGGACCCGGACAGGATCACCGGGAGCGAGCCGAGCTTGTTCACGGCCGGGATCAGGGAGGAGGACGCGCAGACGCGCGCCACCTCCTCGATCACGATCACGGTGGCGAGGGCGTCGGCGCCCGCGCCGCCGTAGGTCTCGGGCACGTGGACGGCGTGCAGGTCGCTGGCGACCAGGGCGTCGAGGGCCTCCTGCGGGAAGCGGGACTCCTCGTCGACCGCGGCGGCGAACGGCAGGATCTTCGCCTCGGCGAGCGAGCGGACCGACTCACGGAGCATGTCGTGCTCCTCGGCCGGGCGGTACAGGTCGAAGTCGGCAGAACCCGCCAAGACTCTCACTCCCCAAAGGTGATGCGTGATGCTAACTACCGTTAAGTAACCCAAGCTTAGTGTCCGGTGTCCGGATGGCGATATGGACCGCCTACGTGAGTTGCGTGACAGCGGGGGCCCCTCCTGGGGAACGTCGCCCCTGCCGGGCCCGACTATGCTCAGTGGCCGCAAACGGCCCCGCACCTCTGGAGCACCCATGGCCCCCCTCAGGATCACTGTGATCGGCACCGGTTACCTCGGCGCCACGCACGCCGCGGCGATGGCGGAGCTGGGGTTCGAGGTGCTGGGGCTGGACGTGGTTCCAGAGAAGATCGCGATGCTGGCGGCGGGCCGGGTGCCGATGTACGAGCCCGGGCTGGAGAAGCTCCTCGCGGCGCACGTCGCCGGGCTGCCGGGCTCCACGGGGCGGCTGCGGTTCACCACCTCCTGGGAGGAGGTCGGCGCGTTCGGCGACGTCCACTTCGTGTGCGTGAACACTCCGCAGAAGCACGGCGAGTACGCCTGCGACATGTCCTACGTGGACGCCGCGATGGCCTCGCTCGCCCCGCACCTGACGCGCCCGGTGCTGGTGGTCGGCAAGTCCACGGTGCCGGTGGGCTCGGCGGAACGCCTCGCGGCCAAGCTCGTGGAGCTGGCTCCGGCGGGCGCGGACGTGGAGCTGGCGTGGAACCCGGAGTTCCTGCGCGAGGGCTTCGCCGTGCAGGACACCCTGCACCCGGACCGGATCGTGATCGGCGTCCAGGGCGAGCGCGGCGAGAAGCTGCTGCGCGAGGTGTACGAGACGCCGATGTCGGAGGGGACCCCCCTGGTCATCACCGACTTCCCGACCGCCGAACTGGTCAAGACGGCCGCCAACTCCTTCCTCGCGACCAAGATCTCCTTCATCAACGCGATGGCGGAGGTCTGCGAGGCGGCCGGCGGCGACGTGGTGAAGCTGGCGGAGGCCATCGGCCACGACGACCGGATCGGCAAGAAGTTCCTGCGGGCCGGCATCGGCTTCGGCGGCGGCTGCCTGCCCAAGGACATCCGGGCCTTCATGGCGCGGGCCGGAGAGCTGGGGGCCGACCAGGCGCTGACCTTCCTGCGCGAGGTCGACTCCATCAACATGCGGCGCCGCGGACACATGGTGGAGCTGGCGCGCGACGCGGTCGGCGGCTCGTTCCTCGGCAAGCGGGTCGCCGTGCTCGGCGCCACGTTCAAGCCCGACTCGGACGACGTCCGCGACTCCCCCGCGCTGAACGTGGCCGGGCAGATCCACCTCCAGGGCGGCCAGGTCACCGTCTACGACCCCAAGGGCATGGACAACGCGCGGCGGGTCTTCCCCACCCTCGGGTACGCCGACTCCGCGCTCGCGGCGGCCCGCGGTGCGGAGGTGGTCCTGCACCTGACCGAGTGGCGCGAGTTCCGCGACCTCGACCCGGCCGAGCTGGCCTCGGTCGTCACCGACCCGCTCGTCCTGGACGGCCGCAACGCCCTGGACCCCGAGCGCTGGCGCGCGGCCGGCTGGACCTACCGCGCGATGGGCCGCCCCCGCGCGTAGGCGGCCTCCGGCGGCGCGGTGCACGCCGCCCCCGGCCGCGGTGCACGCCGCCCCCGGCGCGGCCCGTCAGCCGCGGGCGCGGTAGGTGCGCATCTTGGCGCGGCTGCCGCAGACCGACATGCTGCACCAGCGGCCGCGGCCCGCCGGGCTGCGGTCGTAGTACGCCCACCGGCAGTCGTCCGCCGCGCAGGCCTTCAGCCGGGGCCAGGTGCCGTCCGCGGCCGCCCCGGCGACGGCCTCGGCGACCCCCGACGTGAGGGACGGCTCCCCCGCGGGGACCAGGGCGGCGGCGCCGTCCGCGTCGACGCGGACGGTCAGCGGGGCCGCGGCGAGCAGCTGGTTCAGCCGGTCGGCCGCGCCGGCCGGGAACGCGTGGCCCGCGTGCGCCAGCAGGGCGTCGCGCAGGGCTTCGCGGAGTTCCGCCGCGTCCGCGAGGGCCGCGCCGGACAGGCCGAACTCGGCCGCGAGGCGGTCGTCGCCCGTGTCCACGCTCAGCGTGTTGACGAGTCGTTCCACCAGGGCGAGCCCGCCGGGTGCCGGTGCGCGTCCAGTCATGGATACGACGTTACCTCTTGGCTTCGACAAGAGGTAACGCGTAGGGTGTGGTTACTGCTTGCAGCCATTTACCGGTAACCGCTAGGAGAGAACCATGGCCGTCGCCACGCTCGGCACCGTCGTCCTCGACTGTCCCGACCCGTCCGCCCTCGCCACCTTCTACGCCGGCCTGCTGGGCGGCACGCCCAGCTCCGGGGACGACACCTGGGTGGACCTGGAGGGCCACGCGGGCACCCCGCTGGCCTTCCAGCTGGCCCCCGGCCACGTCCCGCCGAAGTGGCCGGCGCCGGAGGGCTCGCAGCAGTTCCACCTGGACCTGACCGTGGAGGACCTCGACGCGGCGGAGGAGCGCATCCTCGCCCTGGGGGCCGTGCCCCTGGACACCGGCGACCGTGACCGGGGCTGGCGGGTCTACGCCGACCCGGCCGGGCACCCGGTCTGCCTCTGCGCCGGATAGGGCCCGGTTCCCCCGGAGGGCTCTGCCCTAGGGCGACGGCCGGCGGTGCTGGGCGGCGCGGGCCGTGAACTCCGCGTCGCGCACCACCCGCTGTACGTTGCCCCAGGTCAGCAGGGCGAGGTCGGTCTCCGGCCAGCCCCGCTCCAGCAGTTCGGCGATCAGCCTCGGGTAGCCCGAGGGGTCCGTGAGGCCCGCCGGGCGGGGGCGGCCCGGTTCGCTGCCGAAGGCGGCGCCGAGCCCGACGGCGTGCGGGCCCGAGACGGCCCGTACGTGGTCCACGTGGTCCGCCACCGCGTGCAGGGAGTCCCCGGTGCGCGCGGGGTCGAAGGTGACCATCGCCAGCCCGTTCGCCCCCCGCAGCGCGAGCAGGACCTCGTCGGTCACGTTGCCCGGGTGCGGGTTCAGCGCGGCCGCCGCCGTGTTCGAGATGATGACCGGCGCCTTGGAGGCCCCGGCCACCTGGCAGGCGGTCGCCGGCGGGCAGTCGGTGAGGTCCAGGAGCACCGCCAGCCGGTTGGCCTCCCGGACCACCTCGTGGCCGAAGGCCGTCAGCCCGTCCTGCGCCCAGGGCGCCCCGGCGGGCGCGAGGAGGCGTACGCCCAGCGCGTGGAACGCGCGCAGCGCGCCGAGCGAGTCGGTCAGCGTGCGGCCGGGGACGGGGCCTAGGAACGAGGCGATCCGGTTTCTGTTGCGGGCGTCGGCCATGTCGTCGGCGGTCAGGCCGAGGAGGAGGCTGTCGGGGTAGCCGCGCACCAGGGTCAGCGCGATGTCGATCTGCTCCAGGGTGTCGGAGACGACCCGGTCGGTGTCCGCGGCCCCGTCAGGGCCGTCAGGGCCGTCAGGCGGTACGAGCAGGGACCAGAACTGGGCCCCCACTCCCCCCTCACGCAGCCGCGGGATGTCGGTGTCCACGCCGGCGTCGGGGGTGCCGATGTCGTGGTACGGGCTGTGGCGCAGCGTCCGCACGAGCGTGTTGCACCCGTCCGCGACGGGGTGCACGGACAGCAGCGCGGCGGCCCGGTCCAGGGCTCCGGGCACCGCCGTGGGAACCGCGGGAAGCGGCGGAGCCGGGAGGTGCTCCGCTCCGATGCCCACGGAGTGGGGTTCATCCTGCAGGTCGGCCATGGCGTTCGCTCCGGTCTCGGAGGCAGCGGGGAGAGGTGGTGCCACCGTGACATGCGGGACGCCCGGGCCGCCCGGCGGATGCGGCGTTCGGGTGTAACCGGCAGGTCACACCAGGTCACCGCACCCGCCGGACGCAGGCGTCACGCGCCCGCCGGGCCCGTGTCCGCCGGCGGGATCACCGCGTTCGACGGGCCCCGGGTCTGCGCGAGGCCGCGCGCCACCGATTCCGCGTCGCGCAGCGCCCGTACCGCGTTGGACCAGGTCAGCTTCGCCAGGTCGGCCTTCGACCAGCCGCGGTCCAGCAGTTCCGCGACCAGGTTCGGGTAGCCCGCCACGTCGTCCAGTCCGGACGGGGTGAAGGCCGTGCCGTCGTAGTCCCCGCCGATGCCGATGTGGTCGATCCCGGCCACCGCGCGCATGTGGTCCAGGTGGTCCGCGACCGTGGCGGCCGTGGCCACCGGGCGCGGGCGCTCCGCCTCGAAGGCGCGGTGCAGGGCCATCGCCGCGGGCGTGGTGTCGAGGTGGTGGAAGCCGTGGGACCTCAGGTTCGCGTCCGCGGCCAGGGTCCACTCGACGGCGGCCGGGAGGATGAACTTCGGAACGAAGGTGGCCATCGCTACCCCGCCGTTCGCGGGCAGCAGCGCCAGCACGTCGTCGGGGACGTTGCGCGGGTGGTCGCAGACGGCCCGCGCGGAGGAGTGCGAGAAGACCACCGGGGCGGCCGAGACGGCGAGCGCGTCGCGCATCGTCGTGGCGGCCACGTGGGAGAGGTCGACCAGCATGCCGACGCGGTTCATCTCGCGGACGACCTCGCGGCCGAAGTCGCTGAGGCCTCCGTGCCGGGGCTCGTCGGTCGCCGAGTCGGCCCAGTCGATGGTGTCGTTGTGCGTGAGCGTCATGTACCGCACGCCCAGCCGGTGCAGGGCCCGCAGGGTGGCGAGCGAGTTGTTGATGGAGTGCCCGCCCTCGGCTCCCATCAGCGAGGCGATCCGGCCGTCGGCGCGGGCCGCCTCCATGTCGTCGGCCGTCAGCGCCCGCACCAGGTCGCCGGGGTAGCGGTCGATCAGCTGGGCGACGGCGTCGATCTGCTCCAGGGTGGCGCTGACCGCCTCGTCGCCCGCGTAGTCGGAGCGCACGTACACCGACCAGAACTGCGCCCCGACCCCGCCGGCGCGCAGCCGGGGGATGTCGGTGTGCAGGTGGGCGGACTGGTCGTCCGCGATGTCCCGTCGCGCCAGGTCGTAGCGCACCTGCTCGCGCAGCGCCCAGGGCAGGTCGTTGTGGCCGTCGACGACGGGGTGCTCGGCCAGCAGCTCGCGCGCCTCGTCCAGGCGCTGCGCGGCGCTCACTTGCCGAATCCGAAGGCGTCCGCTCCCGCGACCTTCGCCCGCAGCCGCTTGCCCTTGTCGGTGGCCTGGTCGTTCAGCTCCTGCTGGAACTCCCGCATCCGGCCCAGCAGCTCCGGGTCGTGGGCGGCGAGCATCCGTACGGCGAGCAGCCCGGCGTTGCGCGCGCCGGCGACCGAGACGGTGGCGACGGGGACCCCGGCGGGCATCTGGACGATCGACAGCAGCGAGTCCATGCCGTCGAGGTACTTCAGCGGTACCGGCACGCCGATGACCGGCAGCGGGGTGACGGAGGCGAGCATGCCGGGCAGGTGGGCGGCCCCGCCCGCGCCGGCGATGATCGCCTTCAGGCCGCGTCCGGCGGCCTGCTCCCCGTACGCGACCATCTCGCGCGGCATCCGGTGCGCGGAGACGACGTCGACCTCGTAGGGGATCTCGAACTCGTCCAGGGCCTGGGCGGCGGCCTCCATGACGGGCCAGTCGGAGTCGGAGCCCATGACGATGCCGACGACGGGACCAGCGGCGGAGGTGCTCATTCGGTGACCGTTCCTCTGAGGTAGTCGGCAGCGTGGCGTGCGCGCTCCAGCACGTCGTCCAGGTCGTCGCCGTAGGTGTTGACGTGGCCGACCTTGCGTCCGGGCTTCACGTCCTTGCCGTACATGTGGATCTTCAGCTGCGGGTCGTGGGCCATGCAGTGCAGGTACGCCGCGTACATGTCGGGGAAGTCCCCGCCGAGCACGTTCGCCATGACCGTCCAGCGGGCGCGGGGGCGCGGGTCGCCCAGCGGGAGGTCCAGGACCGCGCGCACGTGGTTGGCGAACTGGGAGGTGATCGCGCCGTCCTGGGTCCAGTGGCCGCTGTTGTGCGGGCGCATGGCCAGTTCGTTGACGAGGATGCGGCCGTCGGTGGTCTCGAACAGCTCCACGGCCAGGTGGCCGGTCACGCCGAGTTCCCCGGCGATGCGCAGGGCGAGGGTCTGGGCCTCGCCCGCGAGCTCTTCGGAGAGGTTCGGGGCGGGGGCGATCACCGTGTCGCAGACCCCGTCCACCTGGACGGACTCCACGACGGGGTAGGCCACCGCCTGGCCGTGCGGGGAGCGGACGATGTTGGCCGCGAGCTCGCGGACGTACTCGACCTTCTCCTCCGCGAGGACCGGGACGCCCGCCTTGAACGGGGCTTCCGCGTCCGCGGGCGTGCGGACGAACCACACGCCCTTGCCGTCGTACCCGCCGCGCACCGTCTTGAGGATGACGGGGAAGCCGCCCACCTCGTCCGCGAAGGCCGCCGCGTCCGCCGGATCGCGCACGATCCGGTGGCGGGGGCTCGGCGCGCCGATCTCGTCGAGCCTGGCGCGCATCACCCCCTTGTCCTGGGCGTGCACCAACGCGTCGGGCCCCGGGCGGACGGGGATGCCGTCCGCTTCCAGGACCCGGAGGTGCTCGGTGGGCACGTGCTCGTGATCGAACGTGATCACGTCGCAGCCGCGCGCGAAGGCGCGCAGTGTCTCCAGATCGCGATAGTCGCCGATGACGACGTCGCTCACGACCTGGGCCGCCGAGTCCTGTGGGGTGTCACTGAGGATCTTGAATCTGATGCCGAGGGGGATGCCCGCCTCGTGGGTCATGCGGGCGAGCTGTCCGCCGCCGACCATGCCGACTACCGGGAACGTCACGCCTCCAGGGTATCCGGCGGTATTCGGCCACCGGGACCCGCATGGGCGCGCGCCCGGCGCGGACCGGGCGGTGTGCCGTGCGTCGCACGGTGCGGGAAGGCACAGACGGGCCGCGGGGGCGACACTTAACATGGCCGGGTCGGCGGCAGAGCCGACGGTAGAGAACCGGACGCCCCGCGCGGGGCGGTGACCGACAGGGACTGAACCAACAGATGAGCACGCCGGGGAACCGATCTGTCCTCGAACGCGTACGCGGCCTCGTACGGGAGGTCGCGAAGTTCGGGGCGGTCGGCGGTCTGGGTGTGCTGGTCAACCTGGGCGTCTTCAACCTGATCCGGCACACGACCGACCTCCAGGTGGTGCGCGCGAGCGTGATAGCCACCGTCGTGGCCATCGCCACGAACTACCTCGGCTTCCGGTACTTCGCCTACCGGGACCGCGCGCAGAGCCGCCGGACGCGCGAGCTGGCGCTGTTCGCCGCCTTCAGCGCGATCGGCCTGGTGATCGAGAACGGCGTGCTGTACACCGCCACGTACGGGTTCGGCTGGGACGGCCCGGTGGCGACCAACGTGTTCAAGTTCGTCGGCATCGGGACGGCCACCGTCTTCCGCTTCTGGTCGTACCGGACGTGGGTCTTCCGGGCCCTGCGCGTGCCGGAGCCCGAGCCGGAGCCCGTGCCGGAGCCCGTGCCGGAGCCCGGCGCCGCGGGGGCCGCGCAGGCGCCCGCGGCGCCCACGGGCTCCTGACCCGGCCGCGCCCGTACGCGCCCGTACGCGCCCCCGCAGCGGCCCGTACGCCGTACCTCGTACGTACGCCCGTACGCAGCTACGCCGCTAGCGGACCGTGGTCTGCGGGTCGGACCGCTCCGGGGCCGTCCGGCTGAGGAACAGCGCGAACACCGCCGGCTGCGCCTGGAGCAGTTCCAGGCGGCCGCCGTCCGCCTCCGCGAGGTCCCGGGCGACGGCCAGGCCGATCCCGGTGGAGTTGCGGCCGCTGATGGCCCGCTCGAAGATCCGGTTGCCGAGGTCGGGGGGCACGCCCGGGCCCTCGTCCGTGACCTCCAGCACCGCCTGGTTGCCGATCACCCGGGTCCGCAGGGCGACGGTGCCGCCGCCGTGCATCAGCGCGTTCTCCACCAGGGTGGCCAGGACCTGCGAGACGGCGCCGGGGGTGGCCACGGCCCGTACGCCCTGCTTCCCCGACCGGACGATGGCCCGGCCGGCGCTGCGGTAGGCGGGGCGCCACTCCTCCTCCTGCTGCTTGACGACCTCGTCGAGGTCGAAGGGGACCGCCGAGCCGGTCCGCGGGTCCCGCGAGTTCGTGAGCAGCCGCTGCACCACGTCCGTGAGCCGCTCGACCTGGGTCAGGGCGATCGTCGCCTCCTCCCGTACGGTCTCCAGGTCGTCGGTGACCGTGATCTCCTCCAGCCTCATGGACAGGGCGGTGAGCGGCGTGCGCAGCTGGTGGGAGGCGTCCGCGGCCAGGCGCCGCTCGGCGGTCAGCATGCGGCCGATCCGCTCGGCGCTGGAGTCCAGTACGTCGGCGACGCGGTCCAGCTCGGGCACCCCGTACCGCTTGTGGCGGGGGCGCGGGTCGCCCGACCCGAGCCGCTCCGCCGTCTCGGCGAGGTCGGTGAGGGGGGAGGCCAGCCGGTTGGCCTGCCGTACGGCGAGGAGTACGGCCGCCACGACGGCCAGCAGGGCCACCGCGCCGACGACGGCCAGCGTCCGCACGACCTCGCGGGTGACCGTGGAGCGGGCCTCCTCGACGACCACGACCTCACCCTGCTCGCCGCGCGCGATGCCGCGGATGACGCCCTCGTCGATGCGGTCGCCCACCTCGACGGGCGGCTGTCCGGGGATGGTGATGCGCGCGTACTTGCCGCCTTCGAGCAGTTCGGCGAGCGCGGCGGTGTCCACCGGCTTCTTCTCCAGGACGTCGGACTCGACGACGCCCACCAGCCGGAGCGCCTCGGACTCGATCCGGTCCTGGGCGCTGCTGCTGATGGTGCGGGTCTCCACGATGACCAGGGAGACCCCGAAGACGGCGATGACGACGAGCACCACGGCGAGCGTGGAGTTGATCAGGCGGCGGCGCATGACCTAGAGCATGCCCCAGGAGCGGGGGTCAGCTCTTCTCGAAGCGGAAGCCGACGCCGCGAACGGTGGCGATGTAGCGCGGGTTGGCGGCGTCGTCGCCGAGCTTCTTGCGCAGCCAGGAGATGTGCATGTCGAGGGTCTTGGTGGAGGACCACCAGGTGGTGTCCCACACCTCGCGCATCAGCTGGTCGCGGGTGACGACCCGGCCCGCGTCCCGGACCAGGACGCGCAGCAGGTCGAACTCCTTGGCCGTGAGCTGGAGCTCCTCCTCCCCCATCCAGGCGCGGTGCGACTCGACGTCGATGCGGACGCCGTGGGTGGCGGGGGGCTGGCTCGCCTCGGTGGCGCCGCGGCGGAGCAGGGCCCGGACCCGGGCGAGCAGCTCCGCGAGGCGGAAGGGCTTGGTCACGTAGTCGTCGGCGCCCGCATCCAGGCCGACGACCGTGTCGACCTCGTCCGCGCGGGCGGTGAGCACGAGGATCGGGAATCCGTGGCCCTCGGCGCGCAGCCGACGGGCGACTTCGAGGCCGTCCATGCCCGGCAGGCCGAGGTCGAGGACGACGAGGTCGACGCCGCCCTGCAGTCCCGCGTCCAGGGCGGTGGGGCCGTCCTCCCGGACCTCGACCTCGTACCCCTCCCGGCGCAGGGCGCGAGCCAGGGGCTCCGAGATGGATGCGTCGTCCTCGGCGAGCAGTACACGCGTCATGTGGGTGATGGTAGTCCGCGGGAAGTCCCGCCCGGGGCCTGCCTGCACACCCCTGGGGAACTGGGCATACGAAGGACTAACGACCATGGAATAGAGCCGAACGGTTCCCCGGAATCCTGTGATCCATATCTCAAGTCCTTCCATATGCCGCAGTGTCGTGTCGTATGGTGGCGAGACGCCTGATGCAATACTCAGGGGACCTTTGTGCCGAAAAGCGCGCCGGAGGTCTTCGATTCTGTACGGGCCGGATTGGCTGTCCCCACGCACCGACGCGGCGGACCGCCCTGTCCGGGACCGACGGCAGTGAACGACCTGTGGGCCGGGCCCTGCGCGCGATGGTGCGCGACGGGCGTGGACCCCGGCGACTGACGTTCCACCGCTCCTCCTTAGGGTGCGGACCCCGAGGCGTGGGGCGGAACTCCGGTCGCCGGTGCCGGCCACCCTCACCGGGCGCTACCAGGCTCACGAAGCCCAGCGTCCCGAGCAAGCAAGGATCGACCATGGCTTCCAGCCTGACGACGGCCTCACCGAGCCCCGCTCACGAGAAGACCGTCCTCGGCCACCCGATCGGGCTGGCCACGCTGTTCATGACCGAGATGTGGGAGCGGTTCTCCTACTACGGCATGCGTGCGCTTCTCGTCCTGTACCTGGTCTCCGGCGGTGTGGACGCCGCGACCGGAAGCCAGGGCGGCGGGCTCGGCTTCACGGCGGCGACGGCCACGGCGATCTACTCCGTGTACGTGGCCATGGTCTACCTGATGGCCATGCCCGGCGGCTGGTTCGGTGACCGCGTATGGGGCGCCCGCAAGACGGTCGCCATCGCAAGCTTCGTGATCATGGCGGGCCACGTGGCGCTCGCCGTGCCCGGCCAGCTGGCGTTCTTCGTCGGCCTGCTTCTGGTCGCGATCGGCTCCGGTCTGCTGAAGGCCAACATCTCCACGATGGTCGGCCACCTGTACAAGGACGCGGACGACTCGCGCCGTGACAGTGGCTTCACGATCTTCTACATCGGCATCAATGTGGGTGCCTTCGCGGCGCCGCTCGCCATCGGCACCATCGGCGAGACCGTCAACTGGCACATCGGCTTCTTCCTCGCCGCCATCGGCATGGGCATCGGCCTGATCATCTTCCTGCTGGCCGGCAAGACCCTGAGCCCGAAGAGCAGCATCGTCCCGAACCCGCTGTCCCCCGCCGAGCGCAAGACCGTGATCGTCAAGGCCCTCGCCGTCCTGGCCGCCGTCGCCGTCTTCTACGGCGCCGTGGTCGCGGCCGACATGTTCACCATCAAGTGGGCGCTGTACCCGATCACCATCGCCGGTCTGATCATCCCGGTCGCGGTGCTCGTGCGCATCAAGCGGGACAAGGACCTCTCCGCCGGTGAGCAGACCCGGATGAGCGCCTACATCTGGTTCTTCGTGGCCGCCGCCGTCTTCTGGATGATCTACGACCAGGGCGGTTCGACCCTCTCGCTGTTCGGTGACAAGAGCTCCGAGCGCAACCTGCTCGGCTGGGAGGTTCCGACCGTCGTCTTCCAGTCGCTGAACCCGCTCTTCGTCGTGGCCCTGGCCCCGATCTTCGCCGCCGTGTGGGTGGCCCTGGCCCGCCGCAACCGCGAGCCCAGCACCATCGTGAAGTTCTCGATCGCCCTGGTCATCGTCGGCGCCTCGTTCTTCGTCTTCGCCGTGCCGCTGAGCCAGGTCGCGGGCAACGACACCAAGGTCACCATGTGGTGGCTGGTGCTGATCTTCCTGATGCACACGATCGCCGAGCTGTTCCTTTCGCCGGTCGGCCTGTCGGTCACGACGAAGATGGCGCCGCAGAAGTACGCCTCCCAGATGATGGGCGTCTGGTTCCTGGCCGTCACCGCCGGTGACTGCATCACCGGTCTGCTCAGCCTGGCCGACGTGAAGCTGAACGGCGTCGGGGTGATCCTCTTCCAGGCGGCCGCCGCCGTGCTCGCCGGTGTCGCGATCTACATGTACCGCAAGAAGGTCAACGCGCTGATGGGCGACGTGAACTGACACGTCCCCGCCCCGTGGGACGAACGGCCCGGCACACCGGAAGGTGTGCCGGGCCGTTCCCGTGCCGTGACCGCTCCTACCGGGTGCCGCGCAGGCGGCGCCACGGGGTGAAGGTGAAGACCGCCGCGCCGAGCAGGACCACCGTGCCGGCGACCAGGGCCAGGGCCTTGATGCCGCCCTCGTCCTCCGCGCCGGTCTCGGCGAGACCGCCCGAGGCGGCGGCGCCGCCGGAGCCGCCCGAGGTGGACGGGCCGCCCGAGCCGCCCTGCTGGGCGGTGGTGTCCAGTTCCAGCGAGACGGCGCTGGTGGCCGCCTTGCAGGGGACGCTGAGCGGGGTGGACCCCGCGACCATCGTGACCTCGATCGTCATGTCGGACGGGCTGAGGCTGACCTTGCCCGTCTTGCCGGGCTTGTAGGTGCCCGTCATGTCGCTGAGGCTGACGCCCGCGCCCTGGCCGATCGGCTCGGCGTTGGCCGGGCCGGTGACCTTGACCGCGCCGCTGTCGGCGCCGCCGAGCTTGATCTGCATCGAGGGCTTGAGCGCGCCCTTGGGCAGGGGCACCGGGGCCTTCATGGCGTCCTTGGCCGTCTTGACCGTCAGGTCGTAGCTGCCGCCGTTCTTCTTGGCGTTGACGGTGACCGGGGTGGTGATGCCGCCGGGGACCGTCTCGCCGCAGTCGAACTTCACGTCGACGGCCTTGCCCGGGAAGTCGGTCTGGCCGCCGCCCCCGGCGGTGGCGCCGCCGTTGGTGGCGCCTCCGTTCGTCGCCCCGCCGTTCGTGGCGCCCCCGTTCGTCGCGCCGCCGGTGGAGCCGGCCGACACGTCGATGGTCGCGCCGACGCCGACCGCGCCCGTCGGCGCGCACTTGGTGACGAACGTGCCGATGGAGAAGGTGACGGCGACGTCGTACTTGCCGGGGCTCAGGGTGATCTTCCCGGCCTTGGTGAGCTTCAGCTTGCCCTTCATGGCGGACATCACCATGGGGGCCTTCTTGGGGATCTCCGGGTTCTTCTTCTCCCCGACGACCTTGAGCTCGCCCATCCCGCCGCCGACCGCGATCCAGCCGGTGGGCAGGACGGAGTCCTTGGGGATCACCATCAGGTCGGTGTTGTTCGAGGCGGGCTTGACCGTCTCCCAGACCACGTCGACCTCGTCACCGACCTTGGCGGTGGCCGGAGCCGTGATCCTGGCCGTGGTGTCGCCCTCCACCGGGCTGCCACCGCCGGCCGGCGGGATGCACTTGACCTTGTACGTGGTCTCGGCAGCCAGGGCGGGAGAAGCCGCCAGGGCGATGCCCGCGCCGCCGAGCAGCAGCGCGACCGCGGCCGCGCTTACCCTCCGTTGGGTCTTCACGAATGTCCCTTCGTCGTCGAACGGTTCTCAGACGGTGCGGACGTCTGTGGTGCTGTCTCCGGCGCGCTGTCCGGGGTGAACCACGGCAGGACCGCCGTGGTGGTCTGTGGGGGCGGGGCGGGCGGCGGCTCCGGCTCGCCGCGGTCCGGCCGCGCGGGACGGCGTACGGCCGGGATCCGGGGCAGCCGGGCCGTGACGGCCGCGTCGGCGGCGCCGGCGCCGCGGTGGCGTCCGCCGGCGGGGGCGGCGCGCGGCCGGACCCTGTCGACGACGGCCATGCCGACGCGGAACACCGCGGCCGGGACCACCAGCAGGAGCAGGCCCCAGAAGAGCAGGACCCCGTACGGGCGGTCCACGCCCCAGGGCTGGGCGGCCACGACCGTCTCCCCGTACTTGAGGGAGATCGTGTAGTCCCCGTACGCGCCCGCGGTGAGGGCGACGTCCAGGGCGATCTCGGCCTTCCCGCCCGGCGGGATGGTGCCCTTCCAGCGGGCCTCCTCCCACAGGGGTGCGAACACCCCGTGGGCGATGCCGAGCTGGAAGACGGGGTCCTTGACCGGGGCGGAGCCGAGGTTGCCGACGGTGACCTTGAACTTCCGTGAGGGCGGGGAGCCGAACCAGGTCAGCACCCCGTCCCCGCCCTCCAGTTCCACCCCGGTGAGCATCGCGAGGCGGGCCGTGCCGGAGGCGGCGGGCAGCTCGGCCACCGGATGGTCGGTGATCTCCAGCGGGGCGGCGACGGTGGACTGGTCGCCGTTGACGGAGGTGACGTTCACGACGCACGGGCAGGGCTTGGGCGGGGCCACGACCGGCAGCTGGGCGGCGAAGCGGCCGTCGTCGGCGACCGCGACGGCGACCCCGTCGGCGTTGGCGCAGCTGTTGGTGCCGCCGATCATGTTCTCGCCGCAGACCAGCAGCATCACGAGCGTCTTGGGCCGCCAGCCGGTCCCGGTCACGGTGATCTCGGTGCCCTTCGCGGCCTCCTGGAGCGAGAGCGCCACCGCGGGCTTGCCCTCGTCGGCGACGGCCGGGGCCGCGGGCAGCAGCGCGAGGGCGCAGGCCGCCAGCCCGGCGGCGAGGAGGGCCGCGAGCCGGGCTGCGGCGCCGGGCGTGCGGGCGACCATGGCGCTCACGTGGAGGCTCCCGTCAGTTCGTGTTCCGGTGCGCGGGCCGTGCCGGGCCCGCCGGGCGTCCCGCCGTCCGCCGTTCCGCCGCCGCCCGCACCGCCGTCCGCGCCCCGCCCCGGGACCCGCTCCCGGGTCCCCCGGCCGCGTACGAGGAACAGCGCGGCCAGCGCGGTCCCGCCGAGGAGGAGCAGCCCGCCGCCCGTCCAGCCGGCCACCCGCCAGGGCACGAACCACGCGGAGGCCTCCGCCGTGGCCCGGGCGCCGCCGGGCGCGGTGGCGGTCAGGGTGAGGCGGACGTGGTCGAGGGCGGGGGCGCCGGGCCAGGGTTCGGTCAGCTCGACCCGCTGCCCCGGGAGCAGTTCCAGCGGCAGGGCGCGGGCGGTACGGCCGGGGACTTCGCCGAAGCGGCCCTCGGCGCGCAGGGACACCTCGGGGGCGAGGGCCACGTTCCCGCGGTTGACCAGGGTGTACGCGACCTCCGCGGCGGCGCCCCGGCCGCGCACGGACACGTCCTCGACGGTGAGGGCCGCCAGCGTCGGGCCGCTGACCCGCAGGTGGACCCGTACGCCCGCTTCGCGGCCGCCCTCGGCGGCGACCACGGCGGCGGGGTGGTCCCCGGGCGGGGAGGCGGGCGGCACGGTGACGGTGAAGGGGACCACCGCGCGGGTGCGGGGCGGGATCCTCACCGCGGAGCCGGCGCCGAAGCTGATCCACGACCCGGCTCCGGTCGACTCCCGGGCGGGGCGCACGGCGAAGGCGCCGTCGGCGGTGTTGTAGGCGTCGGCCCCGCGCAGGGTGACGGTCAGCTCCCGGTCGGTGGTGTTGGCGAGGGCGAGGCGGTCCTCCAGCACGGTGCCGGGGGCGCCGGCCAGGTAGTGGTACGGGCGCGCGCCGCCGGGGCGGGCGGCGCTGCCGGCGGCGGGCTCGGCGGTCCAGCCGGGCTCGTCGGCGGCGGCCGGGTGCGCGGAGCCCGCGTACAGGGCGGCGGCGGTGAGGAGGGCCGCGCCGAGGCGGGCGGTCCTCCCGGGGGTGTGGAGCACGGGCATGGCCGGGGTGCTCCGTTCAGGACCGGGCCCGCTGGCCGCGCCGGGTCAGCCAGAGCACGCCGGCGGCGCCGGAGAGCAGCACGGTGCCGCCGAGGGTGCCGAGGGCGAGGGCGGAGTCGGTGGGACCGGTCTGCGGCAGGGTCTCCTCGTCGCCGCCACCGGACTGGGGGGCGCTGCCCGCGGGGGCGGTGACCTCCAGTTCCAGGGAGGGTCCGGGGCTGTTGCCGGGGGTGCAGGTGGTGGTGGTGCCCATCGCCTTGATGGTGAGCACGCCGGCGGTGAAGGTGGCCTTGCCGCTCTTCTTGGGCGTGTAGGTGCCCGACAGGTCGCTGATCTTGATGGGGGTGTCGGCGGGCGCCGCCTCGGCGTTGGGCGGGCCGGCGACCGGCACGGACACCTTTTCGGCGCCGCCGACGAGGATGACCGCGCTGGGCGTCATCGCGCCCTTGCCGAGTTCGATGGGGCTGGACGAGACGCCCTTCTGGAAGGACATCGTCAGCTTGTAGGCGTCGCCCTCCTTGACCGCCTTGATGTCGATGGGTGACACGGCCGACTTGTCCCCGATGGGGGTCTTGCAGTCGTAGGCCACGTCGACGACGGCCGCACGGGCTGCGGGAGCGGCCAGCAGTACCGTCGATCCGGCCAGCGCGGAGGCCAGCGCGAGCGCGGTGGAGCGTTTCCGGTTGGACACCTTCGTCTTCCCCTCGGGCCACAAGTTACTGACGACACATCAGATTGGTGGCTCAAGGTACGCCGGGGGCCTTGCGGAGGGAAGACGCAGGACGACCCGGATCAACGGGCTTTCGGCCGCGCGGTTTCGGCCGGTCCGGCGGGGGGTGCGGTGACCGGCTCGTGCGGTCGGGGCGGGGGCGGCCGACCGGCTCGGCCCGCTCTCCCGGAGCCGGCCGGCCGTCCCCCGTGCGGTTCAGGAGGCGCGGACCCCGCGCTGCCAGACGGCCGAGACGAGCGGGACGCCCGGGCGGTACGCCAGGTGCACGTGGCTGGGCGCGTCCAGCAGCGCCAGGTCGGCGCGGGCGCCGGGGGTGAGCGTGCCGACGTCGGTGCGGCGCAGGGCGCGGGCGCCGCCGGCCGTGGCCGACCAGAGGGCCTCGTCGGGGGTCATCCGCATGTCCCGGACGGCGAGCGCGATGCAGAACGGCATGGAACTCGTGTAGGAGGAGCCGGGGTTGCAGTCCGTGGACAGGGCCACGGTCGCGCCCGCCTCGATCAGCCGCCGCGCGTCGGGCCACTGGGCGCGGGTGGAGAACTCGGCTCCGGGCAGCAGGGTGGCCACCGTCGTGGCCGCGGCCTGGCCGAGGGCGTCGACGTCCGCGTCGGTGAGGTGGGTGCAGTGGTCGGCGGAGGCCGCTTCGAGCTCCACGGCGAGCTGCACGCCGGGGCCGTGGCCGAGCTGGTTGGCGTGGATGCGCGGGATCAGCCCGGCGGCGGCGCCGGCGGTGAGGATCGCGCGCGCCTGGTCCCCGTCGAAGGCGCCCTTCTCACAGAAGACGTCCACCCAGCGGGCGTACGGGGCGCAGGCGGCCAGCATGTCGCCGGTGACGAGGTCGACGTAGCCGGCCGGGTCGTCGGCGTAGTCGGGGGAGACGATGTGCGCGCCGAGGTAGGTGACCTCCTCGGTGTGCGCGGCGGCGATCCGCAGGGCGCGGGCCTCGTCGTCGACGGTGAGGCCGTAGCCGGACTTGGTCTCGAAGGTGGTGGTGCCCTGGCGGCGGGCCTCGCGGAGGTGGCGCAGCAGGTTGGCCTCCAGCTCGGCGTCGGTGGCGGCGCGGGTCGCGGCGACGGTGGTGCGGATGCCGCCGGCCGAGTAACTGTGCCCCGACATACGGGCGTTGAACTCGGCGGTGCGGTCGCCCGCGAAGACCAGGTGCGAGTGGGAGTCGACGAAGCCGGGGATGACGGCGCGGCCCTGCGCGTCGTAGGTCTCGTCCGCGGGCGGGGCCTTGGCGGTCGGGCCGACCCAGGCGATGCGCTCGCCGTCGATGACGACCGCGGCGTCAGCGATCAGCCCGAGGGGGGAACCGTCCCCGACGGCGGGGTCGTTGGTGACGAGGCTGCCGATGTGGGTGATGACGGTGGTGGTCATGATTCCTCTCGGGGGTTGTCTGGGGCTCCGCCCCGGACCCCGCGCCTCAGACGCCGGCGGGGATTTTCGGCTGGTCAGGCGCGCAGTGCCGCGATGGCGTCGGCCAGGGCGGACGGGACGTTCTCGACCAGGGTGTGGTGGCCGTCGCGGACGACGTGGCGGCCGCCGACCACCGTGTGGCGGACGTCGGCGGCCGTGGCGGCGAAGACCGCCGTCTCGGCGCCGAGGCGGGGCAGGGTTCCCGCCGTCCGTACGGAGTCCAGGGCGACGGTGGTGAAGTCCGCGAGCGCACCGGCCTCCAGGCGCCCCGCGTCGGACCGGCCGAGGGCCGCGTGCCCGTCCTCGGTGGCGGCGGTGAGCAGCGCGTTCGCCGTCCAGTGGCCGCGGGTGCGGCTGCTGAGGCGCTCGTTCAGCTCCAGGGCACGGGCCTCTTCGAGCAGGTCGACCACGGCGTGGCTGTCGCTGCCCAGGGACAGCGGGCTGCCCGCGTGCTGGAGGCGGACGGCCGGGCCGATGCCGTCGGCGAGGTCGCGTTCGGTGGTGGGGCACATGCAGGTGCCGGTGGCGGCGGCGCCGATCAGGGCGATGTCGGCGTCCGTGAGGTGCGTGTTGTGGACGCCGGTGGTGCGCGGGCCGAGCACCCCGTGGTCGGCGAGCAGCTGGGTCGGCGTACACCCGTGGGCGGCCCGGCACGCGTCGTTCTCGGCGGTCTGCTCCGACAGGTGGACGTGCAGCGGGGCGCGGCGCTCCTCGGCCGAGCGGGCGACGGTGGCCAGCTGGTCGGCGGGCACGGCGCGCACCGAGTGGATCGCGGCGCCGATCAGGGCGTGCCCGCGGGGCTTCAGGGCGGAGGTCCGCTCGGCCCAGGCGTCGGCGGTGCCGTCGGAGAACCGCAGCTGGTGCGGGTTCGGGGCCTCGCCGAAGCCCGCCGCCAGGTACGCCGTGTCCAGCAGGGTGATCCGGATGCCGGCCGCGGCGGCGGCCTCGATCAGCGCTTCGCCCATGGCGTTCGGGTCGGCGTACGGGACGCCGCCGGGGGCGTGGTGGACGTAGTGGAACTCGCCGACGTTCGTGATGCCGGCCAGCGCCATCTCGGCGTACACCGCGCGCCCGAGCGCGAAGTACGTGTCGGGGGTGAGCTTCTGGGCCGCCTTGTACATGAAGTCGCGCCAGGTCCAGAAGGTGCCCGAGCCGACCTGGACCGTTCCGCGCAGGGCCCGGTGGAAGGCGTGGGAGTGCGCGTTGGCCAGACCCGGGAGGGTGAGGCCGCGCAGCACCTCCGCGCCGGGCGGGGGCGTCGCCGCCCCGGTGCCGAGAGCGGCGATGCGGCCGTCGGCCGTCACGTCGAGGGCGACGCCCGGCTCGACGTGGGTGCCGAGCCAGGCGTGCTCCAGCCAGTACGTCGTCACGGCGTGCGGGTCGAGCGGCATGCGAGGCCTTCCAGTACGTCGGCGAGGGCGAGGACTCCGGCCACGCAGTCGTCCTCGGCGGCGAACTCCCGCGGGGAGTGGGAGACGCCGGTCGGGTTCCGTACGAACAGCATCGCGGTCGGGACGGCCGCGGAGAGGATTCCGGCGTCGTGTCCCGCCCCCGTGCCGAGGACGGGCACGGACCCGCCGAGGATCCGGTTCATCTCGTCGCGCAGGGCGTGTTCGAACTCGACGACCGGGGTGAAGGACTCCCGGACGACGGCGAGGTCGATGCCGTCCTGGTCGGCGCGCTCGCGGGCGGCCTTCTCGACGGCGGTGACGACGGTGTCCAGGGTCGCCTGGTCGGCGGCGCGGGAGTCGAGCCAGCCGCGCACCAGCGAGGGGATGGCGTTGACCCCGTTGGGCTCGACTGCGATCTTCCCGAAGGTGGCGACGGCTCCGGCGAGGGCCGCCTCGGTCCGGGCGGCCAGCACGGTCGCCGCGTACGTGAGCATCGGGTCGCGGCGGTCCGCGAGGCGGGTGGTGCCGGCGTGGTTGGCCTCGCCGCGGAAGTCGAACCGCCAGCGGCCGTGCGGCCAGATCGCGGAGGCGATCCCGACCCGGTCGCCGGACAGGTCGAGGGCGCGGCCTTGTTCCACGTGGAGTTCGACGAACGCGCCGATCCGGGCGAGGCGTTCGGGGTCGGCCCCGATGGCGTCGGGGTCGTACCCGGCGGCCTCCATGGCCCCGGGCAGGCTGATCCCGTCGGCGTCGCGGAGCTCGTACGCCTTCTCCTTGGTGAGCTGCCCGGCCGCGAGCCGGGAGCCGACGCAGGCGAGGCCGAAGCGGGCCCCTTCCTCGTCGCCGAAGTTGGTGATGGCCAGGGGCCTGGCGAACTCCGCACCTCTCTGGCGGAGTTCGTCCAGGGCCGCGAAGGAGGACACCACCCCGAGGGGGCCGTCGAAGGCCCCGCCGTCGGGGACGGAGTCCAGGTGGGAGCCGGTGACGACGGCGTCCCCGGCGAGGGGGTCGCCGAGCCAGGCCCACTGGTTGCCGTTGCGGTCGGTCTCGTACGCCAGACCGCGCGCCTCGGCCTGCTCCTGGAACCAGGTCCGGCAGTCGGCGTCGGCGCCGGTCCAGGCGTAGCGGCGGTAGCCGCCGCTGCCGGCGTCCCGGCCGACGGGCGCGAGCTGCGCCCACATGCCGTGAAAGGTGGAGGCCTCGCTCACGCGTCGTCACCCTCGCGCATGGGGATGCGGACGTCGCGCTCGTCGGCGACGGTCTCGGCGATGTCGTAGCCGGCGTCGACGTGGCGGATGACGCCCATGCCCGGGTCGTTGGTGAGGACGCGGCGGATCTTCTCGCCGGCCAGCGGGGTGCCGTCGGCGACCGTGACCTGGCCCGCGTGGATGGAGCGGCCCATGCCGACGCCGCCGCCGTGGTGGATGGAGACCCAGGAGGCGCCGGAGGCGACGTTGACCATGGCGTTGAGCAGCGGCCAGTCGGCGATGGCGTCGGAGCCGTCGAGCATGGCCTCGGTCTCGCGGTACGGGGAGGCCACCGATCCGCAGTCGAGGTGGTCGCGGCCGATGACCAGCGGGGCGGCCAGTTCGCCGCTCGCGACCATGTCGTTGAAGCGCTCGCCGGCCCTGTCGCGCTCGCCGTAGCCGAGCCAGCAGATGCGGGCGGGCAGGCCCTGGAAGTGGACGCGCTCGCCGGCCATCTTGATCCAGCGGTGCAGGGACGCGTTCTGAGGGGAATCGGCCTCCGGGAAGAGCTCCAGCATCGCCTTGTCGGTCTTGTGGATGTCGGAGGCCTCACCGGACAGGGCCGCCCAGCGGAAGGGGCCCTTGCCCTCGCAGAACAGCGGCCGGATGTAGGCGGGGACGAAGCCGGGGAAGGCGAAGGCGCGGTCGTAGCCGGCCAGCTGGGCCTCGCCGCGGATGGAGTTGCCGTAGTCGAAGACCTCGGCGCCGGCGTCCATGAAGCCGACCATGGCCTCGACGTGCGTCGCCATGGACGCGCGGGCACGGGTGGTGAAGCCCGCCGGGTCCTTGGCCGCGTAGGAGGCCATGTCGTCGAAGTCGACGCCGACGGGGAGGTAGGCGAGCGGGTCGTGGGCGCTCGTCTGGTCGGTGACGATGTCGATCGGCGCGCCTTCGGCCAGCATCTGCGGGAGCAGGTCGGCGGCGTTGCCGAGGAGGCCGATGGAGAGCGGCTTGCGGGCGTCGCGGGCCTCGACGGCGAGCTGGAGGGCGTGGCGCAGGTTGTCGGCCCTGACGTCCAGGAAGCGGTGCTCGATGCGGCGGTCGATGGCGCGCGGGTCGACGTCGATGCAGATCGCGACGCCGTCGTTCATCGTCACGGCCAGCGGCTGGGCGCCGCCCATGCCGCCGAGGCCGGCGGTGAGGGTGATGGTGCCGGCGAGGGTGCCGCCGAACTTCTTCGCGGCGACGGCGGCGAAGGTCTCGTAGGTGCCCTGGAGGATGCCCTGGGTGCCGATGTAGATCCACGAACCGGCCGTCATCTGGCCGTACATGGTCAGGCCGAGGTTCTCCAGGCGGCGGAACTCCTCCCAGTTGGCCCAGTCGCCGACGAGGTTGGAGTTGGCGAGCAGGACGCGCGGCGCCCACTCGTGGGTCTGCATGACGCCGACCGGGCGGCCGGACTGGACGAGCATCGTCTCGTCCTGCTTGAGGGTCTGGAGGGTGCGGACCATGGCGTCGTACGAGCGCCAGTCGCGGGCGGCCTTGCCGGTGCCGCCGTAGACGACGAGCTTGTCGGGGTGCTCGGCGACCTCGGGGTCGAGGTTGTTCTGGAGCATCCGCAGCGCGGCCTCCTGCTGCCATCCCAGGGTGCTGAGTGCGGTACCGCGCGAGGCCCGTACGGGGCGAGGTCCTGACATGGCTGTGCCTCCTCCGATGTTGGTCAATCCATTCACATCCTGTCCCCATGAATAGATTCAGTCAACAGCTGCGGGCGGGTCGGTGTGGTGGTGGGATGGCGCCATGGCTGCCGACGGGAACGCGGAGACGGGCACGGAGGCCGGCACGGGACCGGGCGGGGACGCCGGTCCGGGGGCGCGGCCGGGCGCGGATGCGGGTGCCGGTCCGGGCGCGGCGGCGGGCGCGGGACCGGGGGCGAGTGCGGGTGCCGGTCCGGGCGCGGGGGCTGGCGCGGGGGCGGGCGCGGGCGCGGATGCGGGGCTGAGCGCCGCGTGCGCCGGTCCGGGCGCCGGGGCAAGCGCGGGCGCGGGTGCCGGTCCGGGCGCGGGTGCCGCGGGGGTCCGGGGCCGGCGCCGGGACCTGGCCGTGCGGGCCGCCGTCCGGCAGGGGCTGCTCGACTCCGAGCCGCTGGTCTGCCTGCTGGATACGGCCGGCATCCGGGCCTCGGCGGCCGCCCTGACCAGCGCGTTCGCGGCCGTGCTGCCGCCCGGCACGCCGGTCCTGCACGCCTTCGCCGTCAAGGCCGCCCCGCTCGTACCGGTCCTGCGGCTGCTCGCGGACTGCGGGCTCGGCTGCGAGGTGGCGAGCGCCGGCGAGCTGGCGCTGGCCCGGGCGGCCGGGGCCCTGCCGGAGCACACCGTCCTGGACTCCCCCGCCAAGACGACCGCCGAGCTGCGGGAGGCCCTCGCCCTCGGGATCGCCGTCAACGCCGACAACCACCAGGAGCTGGAGCGCCTCGACGCCCTGGTCGCTGCGGCGCCCACCTCGTCCCCGATCGGCGTCCGGATCAACCCCCAGACGGGCGCGGGCACGATCGGCGCCCTCTCCACCGCCACCGCCACCTCGAAGTTCGGCGTCGCCCTGCGCGACCCCGGCGCCCGCGCCCGGCTCGTCCGGGCCTTCCTGCACCGGCCGTGGCTGACGCGCCTGCACACCCACTCCGGCTCGCAGGGGGTCCCGCTCCCCCTGCTCGTGCAGGGCGTGCGGGAGCTGCACGAGCTGGCCGAGGAGATCAACGCGGCGGCCGGGCGCCGCCAGGTCGACACCCTCGACATCGGCGGCGGGCTGCCGGTGGACTTCACCTCGGACGAGGAGGCCCCGGCCTTCGCGGGGTACGCGGCCGCCCTGCGCGAGGCGGTACCCGGGCTCTTCGACGGCTCGTACGGCCTGGTGACGGAGTTCGGCCGGGCCCTGCTGGCCAAGCACGGGCTGATCCTCGCGCGGGTCGAGTACACCAAGACCACCGGGGGCCGCCCGATCGCCGTCACGCACGCCGGGGTCCAGCTGGCCACCCGGACCGTGTACGCGCCGGCCGCCTGGCCGGTCCGCGTCCTGGCGTACGACGCGAAGGGCGTCCCGAAGACCGGCGACCCGGTCGCCCAGGACGTCGCCGGGCCGGCCTGCTTCGCGGGCGACCTGCTCGCCACGGCCCGGGAGCTGCCCCTGCTGGCCCCGGGCGACCTGGTCGGGGTGCCGGACACGGGCGCGTACTTCTTCACGGCGCACTACGGCTACAACAGCCTTCCCCGCCCCGCGGTCCACGGGTACGCGGCCGGCCCGGACGGCGGCATCCGCTTCGCCCCGGTCCGCCCGGCGCAGGACCTCGCGGCCGTCGTCGCGGAAGCGGGCGCCGCCCACCGGGACGCCCTGCTCTGACGCCGCGGCTCGCGTGTCAGGGCGGCCGCGAGGGCCGGGGCGAGGCCCGAAACCGAGCGCGCCACCGACCGCCCCGCCGCCAGCCGCCGCGCCCCGCCCCCCGCGGCCGGTTCACTCCACGAACAGCCCCCGCGCCGCGGCCCGCGCGTCGAAGGCCTCCAGCCGTGCCTGCGCGTCCGGCAGCGCGTCCGCCATCGCCTCCAGCAGCACCCGGCCCAGCAGCATCGGGGCGCAGGCCGTGTCGAACGCCAGGCCGGTGCCGACGGGGGCCGGGATCAGCAGGTCCGAGTGGCGGGCGACCGGCGCGAACGCCGAGTCCGCCACGGTGACGACCGTCAGCCCGGCTCGCCGGGAGCGCTCCAGGGCGTCCACGACCTCCCGGGGGTGGCGGGGCAGCGCGAAGCACAGCAGCGCGGTGGCGCCCTCGTAGCGGGCCGCGTCGATGCGGTCCTCCAGCATCGAGCCGCCCTCGTCGAGCAGCCGTACGTCCGGGTGCACCTTGCCGGCGAAGTACGCGAACCCGCGCGCCTGCGAGGACGCCGCCCGCAGCCCGAGCACCGGCAGCGGGACCGAGGCGGCGAGCAGCCGGCCGGTCTCCTGGACCGGCGCGGGATCGGCGAGCATCGCCGACAGCTGCCGCAGGTTCTCGATCTCGCCCTGGACGGCCTGCTGGTACTCGTTGTACGCGTCCCCGTCCTCGGCCCCGGCCCGCTCGGCGGGGGCCACCTCGCGCAGGTGCCGGCGCAGCGCCGGGTACCCGTCGAAGCCCAGCGCCACCGCGAACCGGGTCACGGAGGGCTGGCTCACGCCCGCCAGTTCGGCGAGCTCCACGCTCGACAGGAACGGCACCTCGGCCGCCCCGCGCACCATGCAGTGCGCGATCCGCCGCTGGGTCGGCGTCAGCCGGTGCCCTTCGAACAGCGCCTGCAGCCGTGCGGCCGGGCCGTCGCTCATGGCCGTCCCCCTCCATCCCGTCCCCGGTCGAATATTCAGTCACGGAGCACTCTGCATGCGGTTATGCAGCGGGGCAACCCGCGCCCACGATGCGGAGGGGGCGGAGCGGGGCGGACGGGGTCCGCGGGGGGCCGGCGGGCGCGGAACCGGGGGGATAGCCCCAGTGCCGGAGCGCGGGCCGCTGCCTACCGTGGGGGGATGGACGCGCATGCCCGAGAGTTGAAGAAGGAACTCGACGCCACCCTGGACGCCCGGCGGGAGCTGGGTCCGGAGTACGAGGCCGAGCTGGTGGACTCGTTCGTCGAGAAGGTCGACACACAGGTCAGGCGCCGGCTGGCCGAGGAACGCCTGCGGGCGGCCCGCGGCGGGCCGGACGGCGGCCCGGCTTCGCCCGGGGCCGCGTTCGGGGAGCGGTTCGGCTTCGCCGTCATCACGCTGGTCCTGGCGATCCCGCTCTCGGCGATCGGCGCCGCGCACGCCCGCCTGAGCGGGCTGCTGGTGGTCTGGGCGGGCATCGTGGCGGTGAACTTCGTCCACGCCCACAAGTCCTTCGGCGGCCGCGGGAGCCGCGATCCGCTGGACTGACGGAGGTCGGCGGGGCCGATGGGCCGACGGGCCCGGAAAAGAGTTGGGCGGGGACCGCCGCACCCCGGTTGCCCGGGGGCGGGACGACGGCGGTCCCCGCGAAGGACACGGGCCGGGTCAGGGCCGTCCGCGTCCATGGCGCACACGGTCCGGGAGCCGCTCCGGAGTCGCGCAACGCCGTTCGTGGTGCCGGCCGGGTTTGGCGGTCTCCCGGTCTTCCCTGCCGACGACCACCACTGTGCCGGAGCCGTGTTAAGCCGGTGCTGCGCCCACGTGTCGGGCCCGTACCGGTTGCGCGTCGGACGCGCGGCACGGCCGGGGCAGCGGTGCGCGGCTGTAGTAGCCGCGCACCGCGGCGGTTACTTGGAGCCCTTGGCCAGGAAGGCCAGCAGGTCCTGGCGGCTGACGACGCCGGTCGGCTTGCCCTCGACCAGCACGATCGCCGCGTCGGCCTCGCCGAGCACGGACATCAGCTCGGAGACCGGCTCGCCCGAGCCGACCTGCGGCAGCGGCGCGCTCATGTGCTTCTCCAGCGGGTCGCCGAGCGAGGCGCGCTGCGCGAACAGCGCGGACAGCAGCTCCTTCTCGACGACGGAGCCGATGACCTCGGCGGCCATGACGTCGGGGTGGCCGGCGCCCGGCTTGACGATCGGCATCTGCGAGACGCCGTACTCGCGCAGGACCTCGATGGCCTGGCCGACGGTCTCCTCGGGGTGCATGTGGACGAGGGAGGGGATGCCGTCCTCCTTGTCATTCAGCACGTCGCCGATGCGCGCGGAGGGACCGGCCTCCTCCAGGAAGCCGTGGCCGGCCATCCACTCGTCGCTGAAGATCTTGCTGAGGTAGCCGCGGCCGCTGTCCGGCAGCAGGACGACGACGACGTCGTCCGGTCCCAGGCCCTCGGCGGCGCGCAGGGCGGCCACGACCGCCATGCCGCAGGAGCCGCCGACGAGCAGGCCCTCCTCCTTCGCGAGACGGCGGGTCATCTGGAAGGAGTCCTTGTCGGACACCGCGATGATCTCGTCGGTGACGTTGCGGTCGTAGGCGGTCGGCCAGAAGTCCTCGCCGACGCCCTCGACGAGGTACGGGCGGCCCGAGCCGCCGGAGTAGACCGAGCCCTCGGGGTCGGCGCCGATGACCTTGACCTTGCCGCCGGACACCTCCTTCAGGTAGCCGCCGGTGCCGGAGATCGTGCCGCCGGTGCCGACGCCCGCGACGAAGTGGGTGATCTTCCCGTCGGTCTGGTCCCAGAGCTCGGGACCGGTGGTCTCGTAGTGCGAACGGGGGTTGTTCGGGTTGCTGTACTGGTCGGGCTTCCAGGCGCCCGGCGTCTCGCGCACGAGGCGGTCGGAGACGTTGTAGTACGAGTCCGGGTGCTCCGGGTCGACCGCGGTCGGGCAGACCACGACGTCGGCCCCGTAGGCGCGCAGGACGTTGATCTTGTCCAGGGACACCTTGTCAGGACAGACGAAGATGCACTTGTAGCCCTTCTGCTGGGCCACGATGGCGAGTCCTACACCCGTGTTGCCGCTGGTCGGCTCCACGATGGTGCCACCGGGCTTGAGGGCTCCGCTCTGCTCGGCGGCCTCGATCATCCGTACGGCGATGCGGTCCTTCACCGACCCGCCGGGGTTGAAGTACTCGACCTTCGCAAGGACGGTGGCCTGCAGGCCTTCGGTCACACGGTTGAGCTTCACCAGCGGGGTGTTGCCGACGAGGCTGATCATCGAGTCGTGGAATTGCACCATGTTCTCCAAGGAGGGGACTCCACGGGTTCTCCGGGAGGTCTGGCCAGGGTATGCCGAAAGGGATTGGACGACCGTACGTACGGGGCAGGTAGGTCGTCGAGGGACGAGGAGGTGGCCTGAAGCGTGTCGAGGGCGAGAACGGCCCGCCGGATCGCGGCGGGAGCGGCGTACGGCGGAGGCGGCCTCGGACTGGTCGGGGCCGCGACGGTGGGCCTGGTGCTGGCGGAGGTCCAGTTCGCGAAGCGGACGGTGGGGACCGGGCTGCCGGATCCGCCGCGCGCGGACGGGCTGTACGGGAGCGAGTTCGGCGGACCCGAACAGAGCCCGGGGCCGCTGCGCCTGGGCATGCTGGGCGACTCCACGGCCGCTGGGCTGGGCGTACGGCGGGCCCGGCAGACGCCGGCGGCCCTGCTGGCCTCCGGGCTGGCGGCGGTGGCCGAGCGGCCCGTGGAGCTGCGCAACGTGGCCCTGTCGGGGGCGATGTCGGACGACCTCGACCGGCAGGTGGGCCTGCTGCTCGACGGGCCGGAGGGGCAGGAGGTGCCCCCGCCGGACGTCTGCGTGATCATGGTCGGCGCGAACGACGTGACCCGGCGGATGCCGCCGACCCACTCGGTGCGGTGCCTGACCTCGGCCGTACGCAGGCTGCGGCTGGCGGGCGCCGAGGTCGTCGTGGGCACCTGCCCGGACCTGGGCACGATCGAGCCGGTGTACCAGCCGCTGCGGTGGGTGGCCCGGCGGGTCTCGCGCCAGCTGGCGGCGGCCCAGACCATAGGCGTGGTCGCGCTGGGCGCCCGTACGGTCTCCATGGGGGACCTGCTGGGCGCCGAGTTCGCCGCGAACCCGCGCGAGATGTTCGGCCCCGACTCCTACCACCCGTCGGCGGAGGGGTACGCGACGGCCGCGATGGCGGTCCTCCCCACGCTGTGCGCGGCGCTCGGGGTGTGGCCCGAGTCGGACCGGCTGGACGTGTCCCGGGACGAGGACATGCTCCCGGTGGCCAAGGCCGCGTCGGCGGCCGCCGGCGAGGCGGGCACGGAGGTCACCGCGGCCCGCGGGCCCTGGGCCCTGCTCAAGCACCGCCGCCGCCGTCGGGTCCCGGGCGAGGACCTCGCCGCACCCCCGCCCGCCACCACCCCGAACCCGGAAACGGTCACGCGCCCGACCTGACGACCGGCGCCCACGCCCCCGGGCCGTCGACACGTACACGACGCGCGGCGGGGCAGGCCGGGCCGGTCAGGCAGGCGCCGCAGGGCGAGCCGGGCCCCCGGCAGACCAGCATGGCGCCGGGGGCCGCGGGGCAAGGCCGGGCCGCCGCCCCACGGGGGCCCTGGGGGAGGCCCGGGGGCCCTGCCCCAGGCCTCCGTCCGGCCGGGTGCCGGAGGCGGCTGCGCGCCGCCCCGGCACCCGGCCGGACGCCGGCGCCCCCGCGGGAGCGACCGGCATCACACCGCAAGGCCGGTGACCTCGACCGTACGGGGCGGTAACTTCGCTTGCGGTCCCGCAACGACGCACCCCATGGAGTCCCGATGCCCGAAGCCGTCATCGTTTCGACCGCCCGCTCGCCCATCGGACGCGCCTTCAAGGGGTCCCTCAAGGACGTCCGCCCGGACGACCTGACGGCGACGGTCATCCAGGCCGCGCTCGCCAAGGTTCCCGGGCTGGACCCGCGCGAGATCGACGACCTGATGCTCGGCTGCGGCCTCCCCGGCGGCGAGCAGGGCCACAACCTGGGCCGCATCGTCGCCGTGCAGATGGGCATGGACCACCTGCCGGGCTGCACGATCACCCGCTACTGCTCCTCCTCGCTCCAGACCTCGCGGATGGCCCTGCACGCCATCAAGGCGGGCGAGGGCGACGTCTTCATCTCGGCGGGCGTCGAGATGGTCTCCCGGTCCGTGAAGGGCTCCTCCGACGGCCTGCCGGACACGCACAACCCGCTCTTCGCCGACGCGGAGGCCCGTACGGCCGCCGTGGCGCAGAGCGAGGGGGCGTCCTGGCACGACCCGCGCCAGGACGGCCTGGTGCCGGACGCGTACATCGCGATGGGCCAGACCGCGGAGAACCTGGCCCGGCTGAAGGGCGTGACCCGCCAGGACATGGACGAGTTCGGCGTCCGCTCGCAGAACCTGGCCGAGGCCGCGGTCAAGAACGGCTTCTGGGAGCGCGAGATCACCCCGGTCACGACGCCGGACGGCACGGTCGTCTCCGCCGACGACGGCCCGCGCGCCGGTGTGACGCTGGAGGGCGTGCAGGGCCTCAAGCCCGTCTTCCGTCCCGACGGACTGATCACGGCCGCCAACTGCTGTCCGCTCAACGACGGCGCCGCCGCGCTGGTCATCATGAGCGACACCAAGGCGCGGGACCTGGGCCTGACGCCGCTGGCGCGGATCGTCTCCACCGGCGTCACCGGCCTCTCCCCCGAGATCATGGGCCTGGGCCCGGTCGAGGCGTCCAAGCAGGCCCTGAAGCGGGCCGGCCTGACCGTCGGGGACATCGACCTGTTCGAGATCAACGAGGCCTTCGCGGCGCAGGTCATCCCGTCCTACCGGGACCTGGAGATCCCGCTGGACAAGCTGAACGTCAACGGCGGGGCCATCGCCGTCGGTCACCCGTTCGGGATGACCGGTGCCCGGATCACCGGCACCCTGATCAACAGCCTGCAGTTCCACGACAAGCAGTTCGGCCTGGAGACGATGTGCGTCGGCGGCGGCCAGGGCATGGCCATGGTCATCGAGCGCCTGAGCTGAGCCGCAGCGGAGGCCCGGCTCAGCGCGACCACGAGAGGGAACGGCTGAGCCGAGCCGCCGCCGGCGTCCGAAACGGGCGCCGGCGCTCTGGGCTGGTCGTAGCGGAGGGTAGGGGCAGCGTCGCTCGTCCGATCGGGTGGGGCCGGGGCGGGGGGCGGCCCCGACGCCGTGGACCCCGGGCGCCGCAAGGGATCCGGCGCGGTCCCGCGTCCCGTACTGACGCCGGTTCTAACCCCGTCGCGGCCGACCTGTGACCGAATCTCCCCCAGGATGTGACCTTTGTCCTGGGGGATCGCCATATGCGCAGGTCAGCTGCTGTGCGGTCGGGACCTTCAGGACGAAAGCCCTGTCCAATTCATGACGTAATGCACTGCACGCCATTCCCAGGTCGGGACACTCTGATGTAGGAAGTCGGGGGATCGAAACAATCAGGAGTTAGCCAGTGAGCGCCATGTCTCTTGCCCTGCTGCTGACCACGGCCGCTGCCACGGCCGTGGGCGCTGCTGCGCTGCACGCCGTCCACGGCCTGCGCAGGCAGGTCACGGCCCTGCGCAGTGAGCTGTCGGCCCCGGTCCACCCCCGCGGTGTGACCGTGCCGCACGCCCGCAGCGCCGTGGAGTCCCCCGCCGCGGAAATACGAGCCGCCGTCGCCGAGGCCCTGGCCGAGGAGCGCGAGCGCGAGCTGGCCGAGGCGCGCGCCTTCTGGGCCGCGCAGGAGGCCCGCGACGCCGCCGACGCACCGTCGCTGCTGGGCGGCCTGCCCGGGCTCGGCGAGGACAGCCCGGTCTTCCTGCCCCGGCAGGCCGACCTGGTGGGCCTGGAGGCGGTGCTCGGCGAGGAGTCCTACGAGGAGTACACCGGCTACCCGGAGGATTCGGCCGAGCTGGCCGCCGCCCGCCGGCGCCACCCCTCGCACCCCGACTTCGTGCCGGCCCAGGCCGCGCACCCGGGCGCCGACCACGAGCGCACCGTCAGCCGCCTGGAGGAGCTCGCGGAGGCCCGTACGGCCCTCGCGGACGTCCGCCCGGGCCCCCTGGGCACGCTCGACGTGTACGTCTTCACCGACGGCACCACGCTCTGCATGACCCCCGGCCACCGGGAGACCGCGGAGCGCCTCGCCGAGGCCCTGCGCTCGGGCACGGCGCCGGTCCTGCTGGGCGGCTCGGGCATTTCCGGGGCGTACGCCCTGACCTTCTCCTGCGGCGACGCCGAGGACGCCGACAGCAACGTCTACATCCTCGCGGACCGCGTCATCGCATCGCTCTGACGTCCGCCTGCTCCACCAGCCGCACGGCCTCGTCCAGCACCACGGACGGGGCCTTCGTGCCGTCCCCGGCCCCCGCCCCGGCTGCCGCGGCGCCGCGCAGTGCCTCGGCGAGGTCCAGCCCGGCCACGGCCACCTGGTCGCCGACGACGAAGATCCCCGCGTCCGGCATCTCCCGCGCCGGGCCGGGCCCCTCCAGGACCTGCGCCCGTACGGAGAGCTCGCGGGCCAGTTCGAGGGCCACGGCGGCGGCACCCTGCTGCAGCCGGCTCTGCGGCGCGGCCCGCAGCCGGTCGGCGAAGCGTTCCACGACGGCGGTCAGGGGCGAAGTATCAAGCACCCGGCCGACCTTACGTGCCGCCGGGGCGCCATTGCCAACGGGCGGACTCTGCGGCACGGTGTCGTGAAGAGAACAGCACGGCGATACCTCCGGAGGCGCCCATATGTCCGTAGAGTTCTCCGAGCAGACCCACCGCAACATGATCGACAGAATCCCCCAGACCACCGGTCGTGACCTCTCCGACTGGCTCCGCACCGTCGACGAGGGCCCCTCCCTCGTCCGGTTCGAGGAGAAGGTCGGCTGGCTGCGCGGCGCGCACGAGCTGTCGTACGGCCAGGCCAAGGCAATCATCCACGAGTACGACCTGCGCAGAGCGGCGCGCCGCTTCGGCTGAGCCCTGAGGACACCGTTCCCGACCCCTGTCCCCCGCCGAACGCGGGGAGGCCCCGCGAGCACGGTGCTCGCGGGGCCTCCCCCTGCGTCGTGGACAGCCGGGACGGCTGCCGGTCCCGCTAGTCGTCGCCCGAGAGGATCGAGAAGATGCGGAGCATCTCCAGGTAGATCCACACGAGGGTCATGGTGAGGCCGAAGGCCGCCAGCCACGCCTCCTCGCGGGGGGCGCCGTACGCCACGCCGTCCTCGACCTGCTTGAAGTCCAGGGCGAGGAAGCAGGCGCCCAGGATGACGCCGATGACGCCGAACAGGATGCCGAGGCCGCCGCTGCGGAAGCCGAGGCCGTCACCGCCGGCGAAGACCGAGAACAGCAGGTTCGCCAGCATGAGCAGCATGAAGCCCATGGCGGCGGCCATCACGAAACCGGTGAAGCGCCGGTTCACGCGGATCCAGCGCATCTTGTACGCGAAGAGCACGGCGGCGAAGACGCACATCGTGCCCATCACGGCCTGGATGACGACGCCGGCGCCCAGGTAGGTGCTGACGGCCGCGCTGATCACGCCGAGGAAGACACCCTCGAAGGCCGCGTAGGCCAGGATGACCGGCGGCGAGGCCTTCCGCTTGAACGACTGGACCATGGCCAGGACGAACGCGACCAGGGCCGCGCCGATCGCGATGCCGTAGGACGTGCCGATGTTGGCCGGGTCGACGGGCAGCAGGACCCAGGCGAGCGTCGCCGTCAGGATGACCGTGCCGAGCGTCATGGCCGTACGGCTCACGACGTCGTCGATGGTCATCACATCGGTGCGCGCCGGCGCCTGCGGCATACCCGTGGCCGGGTCGGTCGCATACGGGTTCGTCGCGTACGGGTTGGTCGCGGCCCCGGCCTGCTGGTGCTGCTGGGCGTCGAAGCCCGCATGACCACCGTTGTCGCGGCTGAACCCCCGTCGCGAGAAGACCGGGTTACTGCTCCTCATCTCACTCCTCCGTGGCCACCGAGCGCGGCCTTGACTCAAGAGTAATGCGCTCGCAAAGAAAGCACCCTACTGCTGGAGGAGGATCTTAGGAGAAGGCATGGCGAAGCGCAGGAGATAAACGGACGGGGCTTCGCCACAGCGCGGAAGCGCCCGGAGCCGGAGTTGATCCGGCGATGACACTGGGGCCGACCTGCGGCGACACCTCCACCGCATGCAAGCCCCCGAAACGGATCCGGATAACCGGGCATCGGATCCGGATAAGGGGAGTATCAGCGGGGCCGTGCACCCGTAGCGGGCGCACGCGGACAGAGGCGCGAAAAAGGGCCGGCAGCAACTGCCGTGCCCTGCAAGGGAATTCACCCCGCTATGCGCACGCGGCAGGGCTTCTCGCTTCACCTTCCGCCCCCCGGCGGGGCGGTCCGTAGCGCGGGCCGTGATCATGACCTGCTCCGGCTGCGACCCTCACCACGGATATATCGCCCGGGCGGAGGGAGAGACATTCGTCCACTGGTGTCCCAGGTGCCCCCCGCCGCCCCTCACGGGCTGCTCTCCGGGCACGGCGGCGGCTGCGGGTTCGGCCGAGACGGCGTGGACCCGTCCCCCGCCCACGGATCTTTTCCCGGGGCGCGGCCAGCCATCGCCAGCCGTCGAACGTCCCGCCCTGCGGGGACCCGGGCAGGTCCACGACCGGCCCGGTGTACCCGTACGCACGCCAATGGATCATAGAGTTGACTTCCGTCGAGGGGAAGGGTGAAAGCTGCGCAGCACGACCCAGGCCCGCTGCTAGGCTCCGGCGCCATGCCTCCCGTGACCGCGGTGCGCCCCCGGAATCCTGTCGCTCCCCGCCACAGGCTGACCTTGCAGCCCTCCCGCCTGCCGGACGACGACCTGGCCGACGACGCGATGATCCGCAGCGTGGCGTACGACGGGGACGTGTTCGCCGGCCTGAGCGTCGAGTGCGCCGAGGTCGAGCAGTCCAGCTTCGAGAACGTCCGCTTCACCGGCCTGCGCACCCGGCAGGTGATCTTCTCCGACACCTCGTTCGGTACGTGCGACTTCGCGCAGCTCCGTGCAGAAGACACCTCACTCGTGCGGTCGACGGTCACCTCCAGCCGCATCACGGGCGCCTCCTGGTCCAAGAGCCACTTTGCCGACGTCACGTTCGAAGCCTGCCGCAGCGACATGTCCCTGTGGCGGCATTCCAAGTTCAAGGGCGTCGTCTTCACCGGCTGCAACCTCGTGCAGGCCGACTTCCAGTTCGCGGAAATGCGCGACGTGCTATTCACGGGGTGCGACCTCACGGGCGCCCAGTTCGCCCACCTCAAGGCGCAGCGGGTTCGCTTCGAGGAGTGCACGCTGATCGACGTTGGCGGGGCCGAGCACCTGAAAGGCGCCACCGTGCAGGGGCCCGGGGCGATGGAGCTTGCCCTGGCCCTGGCACGGGACGCCGGGATCAAGATCGAGCCGTAGAGGTCAGGCCGCCGCGCGCATGTCGTAGCTGGCGAACCGCGCACCCGACACGGACTCGGCTACGAGGTCCATGTCGTAGGTGTCGGTGAAGGCGCGCAGTTCCTGTACGAGGAGCTGTCCGTACGGCGTGAACAGGTCGAGCTTGTCGAGGAGGCCGTCCGTGCACTCCCTCAGGGAGCCGCGGAACTTGTCGACCAGCTCGGTTTCCCCGCGTCGGGACTGCATGAGCATGAGGGGCGGCGCGACCACCGCGGAGTGGAACGCTTTGTCGAGCGGGCGCATCTGCCCGAACTTCACCGCCGAGACGACCCGGTACTCCTCCGCCTCCAGCGCGGCCGCTGGCTTCGTGTACATCCCGTACGCCATGTCGGCGAGGAACACGTTCAGGTGCACCGCCTCGTGCACCACGCTCTCCGCGAAGTCGTGAACCTCCCACGCGTCCCCGGGGCTCATGGACACGAGGCCGGGCACGTGGCTGGCGGACCCGCCTCCCTTGTTCTTGCTGCTGAACATGACCACGTCGGTGACGATGAGGTCCACGAGCGCCCCGAGGTCCGGCAGGAGCTCACGCGTGTAGTCCACCGCGCGCTGGATGTCCCGGCCCCATGAGATCCGCTGGTCTGACGGGGTGTGGGTGAGGCCCTCCAGGATGTTCTCGAACACCTGGTTGTTCTCCAGGTGCCGGCCCCATGGGTCGTCGCGGAACGACACCCGGATGCCGGCCTGCGGGGCGTCGAGCGGTCGCCACTGGCTGATCATGCGCCGGTATGCGTGCGCAAGGTCCTCCTCTGCATGCCTCTCGCCGATGATGGCGGGGATGAGGCGGCCGATGGTCTCATGGGCGTGGTGGATGTTCAGGAGACGCACGGGTGCTCCTTGGTGGTGAGGACTGCAAGCAGGAGGGCCCGGAGCTGCCGACAGCTCCGGGCCCTGATGGTTCAGCGCGGACGGCCCGGTGCTACTCGGTCCAGCCGCCCATCATCGACTTGTTGCCGGCGGTGAAGAACGCTTCGACGTTGCCCTTGACCTCGCTGGTCTCGTTCGGCTCCTCGGTCTCGGCCTCCTGGTCGCCGTTGCGGTCGGCGGACAGGACCGCCTGCGCCGGGGTGATCTTGCTTCCCATGAGTGCCTCCTCGTACTGGACCCGCCGGGATCTCCGGCGGGGTGCTGCAAGCGGCGTCCCCCCAAGGGCGCCGCTTCCCGCCCGTCCGGCCAACGCGGCCGGTCCGGGCGGAAGCCTGTGGGCGGGGGATCCCGCCTAGGGGTGGAAGATCGCGAAGCAGAGAGAGGTGAGCAGCGCGGCGAGGGCCAGGCAGTAGACGACCTGCACGGCACGCTCACTCATCGGGCTTCGCCTCCGGGACGGTGAGCTCGCCCCACACGCGTTTCCCCCAGCGCAGCGGGTCCGTTCCCCACCGGCCGTCGCAGAGCGCGGCCACGATCGCCAGGCCCCGCCCGTGCTCGTCTGCCGGCCCGGAGGTGCGCGGCTCCGGCAGCGCGTGGGAGAAGTCCACGGCGGCGATCCGTACCGTGCGTTCCCCGGTCTTTGTCATGGTCACCCGGACCACGTCCCGGCAGGCGTACGCGACCGCGTTGGACACCAGCTCGGTGACGACCGCGGCCGCCGCGTCCTCGGCGTCGGCCAGGCCCCACACGTGGAGCGCGGCCGCCGTCAGCTGCCGGGCCGGGGACGCCGACGCAGCCTCGCGCGGCATCACCTGGGAGTAGGAGGGGTCACCGGTGCCTGCGGTCTCGATCATCCTCATGCGCGCGCCGTTCATCACGGGCCGGGGTGCAGCGCCTCCGGCCGCCTCCGGGCTTTCAGGTGCGGGGGTTTTACCCGGCAGCGTGCGGACGCTTACCTCGTTCACCTCAGGCACCGGCCTTACCTGCGGACGCGTCGCGGCCGAGGCCGACCAGTGCGGTGAGGCGGTCGGGCGGGCAGAGCAGCCCGGGGCGGTCGACGGGGACGACCCACCAGGGCAGTGCCGGCTAGTTGCCTGGCTCGCACCGCTCGGGAGCGGGGACCAGCAGGAGCGCCCGGTAGGGGTGCGCCACCGACGGGTGGACGCGCCACTGCAAGCCGGTGCTCGCCGGGACCAGCGCGGTGTACGCGGCGTCGGGGCCGTCATGGTCCGGCTCGTAGAAGAGGGGCCCGCCTTGCAGGGCCTCGGCGAGGGGCGCGGCGCACTCCTCGGGGCTGCTCACGCCGACGGCGGCGTGCACGAGGCTGGCGGGGATGGACACCGCGCCGAACAGGACGCCGGGCCGCAGCCAGGCGACGCCGTCGTCCCGCCACGCCGCAAATCCCTGAGCCATCGTCGGGGCGGCCGGCAGCAGCCAGTACCCGGAGGCACGCTGCCGCTCGGCGCGCGTCGTGACCGCGGAGGCGGTCAGGGGCTCGGTCGGTGTGGAGGCGGATGTCCCGTCATCTCGGGTGCGCATGCTCGGCATTGCTCTGCACTCCCCAGGGTGATGGCCTACGCGTCGGCGCGCCGGCTCCCTCTGCTACAAGCCAACTCCTCCCGGACGGTGCGCGGCGGACATTCAGCCGGACATTGGGCCGGACATTCGGCAGGACTTTTCGCTACGTCCGGTCTTCCGCATCCCGTGAATCTCGCTACCGTCAGGTTCGGTTAGATCACCGGAGGTGACGGGGTGCCAGAGCTGACGCCCTTCGAGCACGCGTGTATCGCACACGGCTGGGACTCCCCGGCCGCGTTCCTGCGGGCTTTTCAGCGAACCGCGGACGCCATCGGCGAAACGGTGACAGTGACCGACCGCCATTTCCGCCGGTGGCGCGTGCCCGAACCGGGCAAGCCGAGGCCGCGCGCCTGGCGGACATTGCACGCCATGTTCGGCTTCTGCCCAACCGAGTTGGGATTCCCCGGACCCCCGCCGAGTGCCACGGTGGGAGGTGCACCACTCCCAGCACAGAGAGGCACCTCCGTGGACCGACGCGCCTTCCTCACCGACTCAGTCGGCGTAGCAGCAGCGATGAGTCTTCCGCCTCACGTGCGGCCGCTGAGTCCGCCAGGAGCGTGCGGCTCGGTCGGCACGATGCACCTCCTCGAACTCCGTCAGGGCCTGCGGTCGCTGTTCCAGCTCGATGACGCGTACGGCGGCGGCGACGTCCGCTCGCTGGCCGTGCGACATCTGCGGCGCGTACGCAGAGTCGTCAATGGGGGGAGGTACCCAGAGGCCATCGGCCGTCAGCTGCAACTCCTGTCCGGGGAGATCGCAGAACACTGCGGGTGGCTGTACTACGACGCCGACGACCAGGACAGCGCCCGCCGCTACTGGGGTGAGGCACTGACCACGGCGACGATGCTGCGGGACTCCAACCTCGAAACCCTGATCTTCTCGTCCATGAGCTTGCAGGCCTGCCACGAGGGCCGGGCCCGTGACGGCCTCGACCTCGCACGGGCCGCGCAGGAGCGGGCGACGCGCCTGGGCTCGCCCGTCCTCCAGTCGGTCATCGCCGCCCGCGAGGCGCGCGCCCTGGCGCTACTGACCGATGAGAGCAGCGCCGGGGGCCGGATGTCCGCCGCGCTAAAACTGGTGGACCGCAGCGGCCGCAGCCGGCCCTCCCCGGAGTGGACCGCGTTCCACGGGCCGGCCGAACTCGACTACGCGCAGGGCCTGCTCTACACAGAGCTCGGCCACCACAGGGCGGCGACCACGTTCCTACGGGCCGCGCTCGCGCACCAGGAGCAGAACTACGGCCGCAACCGGGCGCTCTACCGGATCACCCTGGCGAAGGCGCTCGTCGCAGCCGGGGAGGTGGACGAGGGAGCAGCGCACGCCGTCGGTAGCGTGGAGCACCTGGAGGAGGTGGAGTCCGGGCGGGTCCTGCGCCGCCTGGGCGAGGTGGCCGACGCGCTCCACGACGTGGATGCCATGTCCGCCCGGGAAGCCGTCGAAAAGCTGACGGAGTACGCGCGAGCGAAGGGGGCGGCGTGATGCCCGCTGAGGTGACATACGAACGACACGACGAGGGGGCGGCGGCCGTACGGCTGGACGAGTTCCTGCCGGCGTACGAGGAGGTGTACGCCGACCCGCCGTACAGCGAGGGCCCCAGCGACGTCGCCGCGTTCATCGACCACTACCGGCTGCACGCCGAAAGGCCCGGCATGCGGCTGGTCCTTGCCCGGGACGGGGACGAGGTGGTCGGCTTCGCCTACGGCTACTACCTGCCGACGGGCACGGGCTGGTGGGACAGCATCACCGACCGGACCCTGACGGAGGATTTCACCCGCGAGGACGGCGCCCGCACGTGGGTAATCCTTGAGCTCGCCGTACGCAAGCCGTGGCGTCGGCGGGGCGTGGCGGCCGCACTGCACGCCGCGCTGCTGGCCGGGCTCGCTGCGGAGCGGGCCACACTCACCGTGCGCCCGGAACCCGAGGCCGCGCCCGCTCAGGCCGCGTACGAGGCGTGGGGGTACCAGCACGTCGGCACGGCGCATCCGTGGGACGGGGCCCCGCTCTACCGGGCACTGGTCCTGGACCTGGCCGCGGCTGGGAACGCTGCCTGACCGGGCGCGCTACGGTCCTTCGGGGTCCGTGTGCGCGGCGCCCACGTTGGCGGTGAGCACGCCGTGACGCGTCCCCAGAACTCGGTTGCCCGGGCTTCGGCGTTCGCAGAGATCGCGCGGTATATGGCCGCCGTCGACCCGATCGGGATACGAGCGGGGCGGCGGGCTCGGCGTCGGTCCGCCCCTCGTCCAGCCAGCCGCACCCGGGGAACCATCGCGGGCGCCGTCGGCCCGCCACTTCACCGGTAGCTGGAGACGTCGCCCTCCTTGTTCTTGTGCCCCACGATGTACGCCTGACCGAAGAGTAGGGGGGCGTGCACCCGTGGTGCACCCGTTCCACGCAGCAGGTCGGACCAGATCAGGCCGTTGTCGCAGTGCGAACACGGGTAAGCGCGGAGTGCCCGGAGCCGGACTTGAACCGGCACGGCCCGAGGGCCAGCGAGGTTTAAGCTCGCCGTGTCTGCATTCCACCATCCGGGCAAGGCGCGGCGGCCCCGTGAAAAAGCCTTGAACGCTGCGCCGAGCCTATCCGGAAGACGATCGACGCCAACGGGGCGTCTATCCGATGTTGTCTGATTTTATTGGCGCTTGAGGGTGCGTCAGACCCCAGAACGCACGGTGGGCACCTTCCGGAAGGCCGTCACGGGCCGTGTGGGAATGACGGGATTTCGATGGCATCCGCCACCCCGCACGCCACCCCCCGCCACCCCCGGACCGCCCCGCACCGGGGCCGGGCCGCGCGCCGCGGGTCCGTCGCGCGGCGGGGACTCCCGTCATACCAGAGGAGGAGTCCGGCGGCCCCGTGGTCAACCTGCGGTGGGCCAGGGAACGGGCACCACGGCTGATCCGGAGCGGGGGTGGGCCCGGTGAGGATGGGAACGTCCTTCCGATCCGTAGACCGCAGCCGGTCCGCAGCCCCAGGAGTCGCTCCCGTGACCACCATGAACTACGCCCCGCACACCACCCAGGCCGTGGCGGCCCGCGCCACCGGCCTCTCCAAGGTGTACGGCCAGGGCGAGACCCGGGTGGTCGCCCTGGACGACGTCAGCGTGAACTTCAACCAGGGCGAGTTCACCGCGATCATGGGCCCCTCGGGCTCCGGCAAGTCCACGCTGATGCACTGCGTCGCCGGACTGGACACCTTCTCCTCCGGCTCCGTGCGCATCGGCGACACGGAGCTGGGCTCCCTGAAGGACAAGCAGCTCACGCAGCTGCGCCGGGACAAGATCGGCTTCATCTTCCAGGCCTTCAACCTGCTGCCGACCCTGACCGCCCTGGAGAACATCACGCTCCCCATGGACATCGCCGGCCGCAAGCCCGACAAGCAGTGGCTGGACACCGTGATCGCCATGGTCGGCCTCTCCGACCGCCTCGGCCACCGCCCGACCCAGCTCTCCGGCGGCCAGCAGCAGCGCGTGGCCGTGGCCCGCGCCCTGGCCTCCCGCCCCGAGATCATCTTCGGTGACGAGCCCACCGGAAACCTCGACTCGCGCTCCGGCGCCGAGGTCCTGGGCTTCCTGCGCAACTCGGTGCGCGAGCTCGGCCAGACCGTCGTGATGGTCACCCACGACCCGGTAGCCGCGGCCTACGCGGACCGGGTCGTCTTCCTCGCCGACGGCAGCATCGTCGACCAGATGACGGCGCCCACCGCGGACGGCGTACTGGACCGCATGAAGGCGTTCGACGCCAAGGGCCGCACCAGCTGAGCCAGCTGTCTCCCCCGCCCGGCCTCCGCTGACCGCAACCGAACCCCTGGACTTTCCCTCATGTTCCGTACCGCCCTGCGCAACGTCCTCGCGCACAAGGCCCGGCTGCTGATGACGGTGCTCGCCGTCACCCTCGGCGTCGCCTTCGTCTCCGGCACCCTCGTCTTCACCGACACCCTCAAGAAGTCCCTCTCCGGCCAGTCCGCCAAGAGCTACGACGGCATCGCCGTCTCCGTCACCTCCTACGGCCAGGGCCGCGACGACGAGGGCCGCCCGGCGGGCGAGCCGGGCATCAGCCAGGCGACCCTCGACAAGGTCCGGGGCCTGGGCGGCGTCGACGCCGTCTCCGGCCGCGTCCAGGGCTTCGCCGGCGTCGGCGACGAGAACGGCAAGCTGATCGGCTCCGGCTGGTCCAACAAGGGCTCCAACTACGCCCCCGTCAAGGACGGCAAGGACCCGCGCTACGCCTTCACCACCGGCGCCGGCCCCGCCAAGGCCGACGAGATCGCCCTCGACCGGGCGACCGCGGACGCGGGCGGGTACGCGGTGGGCGACAAGGTCCGCGTCGCCACGAACGGCCCGGTCAAGGAGTACTCCCTCGCCGGTGTCTTCACCACCGAGGACGGCGCCGTCCAGGCCGGCGGCAGCCTGGTGCTCTTCGACACCAAGGTCGCCCAGGAGCTCTACCTCAAGCCCGGCTTCTTCCAGGAGCTGTCGGTGTCCGCCAAGGCCGGCGCCTCCGCCGACCAGCTGCTCACCGAGATCAAGCCGCTGGTCGACGGCGAGCGCACCAAGGCCCGGACCGGCGCCGAGCTCGCCCAGGAGCAGGCCAAGGACATCGAGCGGGAACTGAGCGGCATGAGCACCATGCTGCTCGCCTTCGCCGGCATCGCCCTCTTCGTCGGCGTCTTCCTCATCTACAACACCTTCACCATGCTGGTCACCCAGCGCACCAGGGAGCTGGCCCTGCTGCGCGCCGTCGGCGCCAACCGCGGCCAGGTCATGCGCTCGGTCCTCGCCGAGGCCCTCGTCGTAGGCGCCGTGTCCGCCGCCATCGGCCTGGTCAGCGGCATCGGCCTGGCCGTCGGCATGCGGTCCGTGATGGGCTCCTTCGGCGCCAAGCTCCCGGGCGGCGACCTGGTCATCGCCCCGGGCACCGTCGTCGCGGCCCTCGTCATCGGCATCCTGGTCACCACCCTGGCCGCCGTGCTCCCCGCCTGGCGCACCGGCCGGATCGCCCCGGTCGCCGCCATGGGCAGCGCCCACCTGCCGGCCAGCTCCAAGTCCCTGGTCCTGCGCAACGTGCTCGGCTCCGTCATCAGCCTCATCGGCATCGGCGTGGTCCTGCTCGGCGTGTCCATGGGCGGCGACGGCCGCATGGTCATCGGCGCCGGCGCGTTCTTCATGCTCATCGGCATGATCGTGCTGCTGCCGCTGCTCTCCAAGCCGGTCATCGCCTCCGTCCGCCCGGCCCTGCAGAAGCTGTTCGGGGTCCCCGGCAAGCTGGCCGCGCAGAACGCGGTGCGCAACCCGCGCCGCACCGCCGTCACCGCCGCCTCCCTCGCCATCGGCCTGACCCTGGTCACCACCCTGTCGGTGCTCGGCGTCACCATGGGCAAGGCCGTCGACCGGATGAGCACGGACAAGCTCAAGGCCGACTACAAGGTCTCGATGTCCGGCGGCTCGGGCTACCTCGACAAGTCGGTGCCCGAGACGCTGGCCAAGGCCCCCGGCATCAAGGCGGTCTCCCCGCAGATCGGCGGATCGCTGCGGATCGGCGGCGAGTTCGCGTCGACCTCGGGCGTCACCCCGGGCGCCATCGGCCAGCTGCTGAACATCGAGGTCCTCAGCGGTTCGCTCGACAGCCTCGGCAAGGGCGAGGTGGCCGTCGCGGAGAAGACGGCCACCTCGCAGAAGCTCGCGGTCGGCTCCCCGCTCCAGGTCCAGTACGAAGACGGCGAGAAGGGCTCGCTGAAGATCGGCGCGGTCTACAAGGACATGGAGGGCCTGCTCTCCCCGTACGTGATCGACGAGAAGATCCTGAACGCCCACTCCGACGAGCCGTTCATCAGCGAGGTCTACGTCAACGTCGACGGCGGCTCCTCCAAGGCCGCCCAGCAGACCGTGGTCGACGCCCTCGGCAAGAACCCGGCGATGACCGTGGCCACCCGGCAGGACATGCGGGACGAGATGGGCGGCATGATCAACATGGCGCTGAACATCATGTACGGCCTGCTCGGCATGGCCCTCATCATCTCCGTGCTCGGCGTGGTCAACACGCTGGCGATGTCCGTCTTCGAGCGGACCCAGGAGATCGGGATGCTGCGCGCCATCGGTCTCGACCGCAGCCGGGTCAAGAACATGATCCGCCTGGAGGCCGTGGTGATCTCGCTCTTCGGCGCGGTCCTCGGCATCGTCATCGGCGTCTTCCTCGCCTGGGCCGTCGGCACCACCGTCTCCAAGACGGTCCCGGACTACGCGCTGGTCCTGCCGTTCGACCGGATCGGCATCTTCCTCCTGCTCGCCGGCGTGGTCGGCGTCCTGGCCGCCATGTGGCCGGCCCGCAGCGCCGCCCGGCTGAACATGCTCACCGCCATCAAGACCGAGTAGCCGGTCCCGCGCCAGGTACAGCACGGGAGCACGGGGCGAGGGAGGGCCCCGGAAGACCGAACGGTCTTCCGGGGCCCTCCCTCGCACCCGGACGGACGGACCCCCTAGGCGGGCCCCGCGCCCCAGGTGCGCAGCCGCAACGGCAGTCCCGCGTCGCCGCCCGGCCCGGACTTCACGGCCAGCACCTGGTTGACGCCGAGCCGGCCGTGCTCGAAGGCGAGCGCCGAGGCCGCCATGTACAGCTGCCAGACGCGGGCCCGTCCCGGCGAGGTCAGCCGGACCGCCTCGTCCCAGCCGGCCTCCAGCCGCGCCACCCAGGCCCGCAGGGTGAGCGCGTAGTGCTCGCGCAGCGCCTCCACGTCCCGGACCTCGAAGCCGGCCCGTTCCAGCTCGCCGACGGTGGTGCCGAGCGGGGACAGCTCCCCGTCGGGGAAGACGTACGCGTCGATGAACTCGTTGATCCGGTACGCCTCCTCGTCGGGCTCCGGCCGGCGGGCGATCTGGTGGTTCAGCAGCCGCCCGCCGGGCCGCAGCAGGGCGTACAGGGTGCGGGCGTAGTCCCGGTAGCGGTCGGCGCCGACGTGCTCGGCCATCCCGATGGAGGACACGGCGTCGTACGGTCCGTCGTCCACGTCGCGGTAGTCCTGGATCCGGATCTCGACCAGGTCGGCGAGGCCCTCGCCCGCGACCCGCTTGCGGGCATAGGCCGCCTGTTCGCGCGAGAGGGTCACGCCGGTGACCCGGACGCCGTACTCGCGGGCGGCGTGCAGGGCCATCGAGCCCCAGCCGCAGCCGACGTCGAGGAGCCGGTCGCCGGGTCTCAGGGCCAGCTTGCGGCAGACGAGGTCGAGCTTGTCGTGCTGGGCGTCCTCCAGGGTCCCGCCGGGGCTCCAGTAGGCGCACGAGTAGACCATGGAGGGGCCGAGGACCCGCTCGTAGAAGTCGTTGCCGACGTCGTAGTGGTGGCTGACGGCCTGCCGGTCGCTGCCCTTGGAGTGGCGCGCGCCGCCGCGGCGGCGCGCCTCCTCCGGGGGCGCCGCGGGAGCCGGCCAGGGCCGGGCCAGGGCGGCCAGCTCCCGTACGGCGGCCCGCGCCCGAGGGTCGCGCAGCAGCGCGGCGGTGCCGGCGGCCCGGGAGAGCCGGTCGGGCAGCCGCGGGCGCCGCGCGACCGGCCCCCGCGGCCGGGACGCGGGGGCCGGGAGCACGGGGGCCGGGGGCGCGGGCGGCGGGGACGCGGGCGGCGGGGACGCGGGCTGCGATCCGTTCACCCGCAGCGGGACGGCGGCCACGGGGGGCCCGGGGACGGGCACCCGTGCCCAGAGCACGCCCCCCACCCGGTCCAGCAGCTCGAACAGGTCGCCGTCGACCGTCAGCTCCCCCGCCACCCAGGCCCGGGCCAGGCCCATCTCGCCGGGCTTCCAGAGCATGCGGCGCAGCGCCCGACGGGTGTGGACGACGAGGATCGGGGTCCCGGACGGGCCCGCTTCGCTGCCGTCCCACGCGCGCACGCGCACCGGCAGGGGGGTGCCCAACAGGGTCTCGGCAACAGCGGCCAGCCGCGGCGCGGCGTCGGTCATGGCGCACCTCCACAAAGCTCCGACGCCCCGGTCTACCCAACCCGGACCCTGCGTAAGCGGCCGGGCACGCCGAAGGGGCCGTCCGCACCACGGATGGCGGACGGCCCCTTCGGGTCGTACGGGTACTGCGGGTCGCGCTCAGCGCCTCACCGGCGGTGCCGGGTCAGGACGCCTTGGCCTTCTCGGCCGGAGCCGTGACGGCGGCGGCCGGAGCCGGCGCCGGCTTGGCGGCCTCGTAGAACTCCTCGCGGGGGGTCTCCAGCGCACCGAGGGAGACGACCTCGCGCTTGAGGAACATGCCGAGGGTCCAGTCGGCGAAGACGCGGATCTTGCGGTTCCAGGTCGGCATGGCCATGCCGTGGTAACCACGGTGCATGTACCAGGCGAGCCGGCCCTTGAGCTTGATCTTCATCTTGCCCATGACGATCATCGCGACGCCCTTGTGGAGGCCGAGGCCTGCCACCGCACCCTTGTTGGCGTGCGAGTACGGGCTCTGCGGGAAGCCGCGCATGCCCGAGATGACGTTGTCGCCGAGGACCTTGGCCTGGCGCAGCGCGTGCTGGGCGTTCGGCGGGCACCAGGCGTTCTCCACGCCGGCCTTGCGGGCGGCGAGGTCCGGCACCTGGGCGTTGTCGCCGGCGGTCCAGATGTAGTCGGTGCCCTTGACCTGGAGGGTCGGCTCCGCGTCCACGTGACCGCGCGGGCCCAGCGGCAGGCCGTAGCGGGCCAGCACCGGGTTGGGCTTGACGCCCGCGGTCCAGACGATGGTGCTGGAGTCGACCTCGAGGCCGTTCTTCAGCACCACGTGGCCGTCCACGCAGGAGTCCATGGAGGTGTTGAGGTAGATCTCGATGCCGCGGGACTCGAGGTGCTCCTTGCCCCAGGTGCCGAGCTTGGGCCCGACCTCGGGGAGGATCTTGTCGGCCGCGTCGACCAGGATGAAGCGCATGTCCTCGCGCTTGATGCTGGAGTAGTACTTCGCGGCGTCGCGGGCCATGTCCTCGACCTCGCCTATGGTCTCCGCGCCGGCGAAGCCGCCGCCGACGAAGACGAAGGTGAGGGCCTTGCGGCGGACGTCCTCGTCCGTCGTGGACTCGGCCTTGTCGAGCTGCTCGAGGACGTGGTTGCGCAGGCCGATGCCCTCTTCGACGCCCTTCATGCCGATGCCCTGTTCGGCGAGGCCGGGGATCGGGAAGGTGCGGGAAACGGCTCCGAGCGCAATCACCAGGTAGTCGAAGGGCAGCTCGTACGCCTCGCCCACCAGCGGCGTGACGACGGCGACCTTGCGGTCCTGGTCGATGGTCGTGACCCGGCCGGTGAGAACCTCTGCCTTGGGCAGCACGCGTCGCAGCGGGACGACGACGTGCCGAGGCGAGATGCTGCCTGCGGCCACTTCGGGGAGGAAGGGCTGGTAGGTCATGTACGAGCGCGGGTCGACGACCGTGACGGTCGCCTCGCCGTAGCGCATCTTCTTCATGATGCGCTTGGCTGCGTACAGGCCTACGTACCCACCTCCTACAACGAGGATCCTGGGACGCTCCGTGGTGCTCATGGAACGAGTATCCAGCACCCTCAGGGGTGACGCTCGTGAGCCCCTTCACAAGGTGTCCGGGACCCTCTGCTACACTCCGCCGCCCACGTGACCGAGGTCATGGTCCGCGACGGGAACCAGCGCGCAACGGGAATCGTTGTCCACCCGTCCTGAACTGGCCCGTAGGCCCTGAACCGGACTGGACCACCGGACTTCGTCCATTGCTCCGACACGGAACCCGTCGCGTCCGCTATTCGTACGAACGGGCACCCAAAGGGGCCCGGAGGCCTCCGGAGTGCCCCGGAAGGCCCCTCCGTTCGACCAACGGACCCCTTTTCCTTGTGAAGAACTTCACGAACTTCATGTGGATCACGGGATCGAAGCCCCCTCCAGACCCCTGTTCGACCGGCCGAAGGGACCCGCTCGCCTGGGAATCACGGTCCGCGGCCGCCAGCGCCGCGGGATCTGACGACGAAGGCGGCGCTCCGGTCGGATGACCGGGGCGCCGCCTCCGCGTGGGGTGCGGGTCAGGACCGCCGCTTGTCCGCCTCGACCGCTTCCGCGGTCTTGATCGCGATCCCGTCGAGGATGTCGTGCTCCGAGACCACGACCTCCCGGGCGCCGGTCCGCTCCATGATCGCCAGCAGGACGAGCACGCCCGCCCCGATCACGTCGACCCGGCCCGGGTGCATGGAGGGGATCGCGGCGCGCTCGGCGTGCGTCGACGTCAGCATGCGCTCGCTGATCTCGCGGACCCGGTCGTAGGAGATCCGGGAGTGGTGGATCGCCGCCGAGTCGTACTCCGGCAGCCCGAGCGCGATCGCGGCGACCGTGGTCACCGAGCCGGCCAGGCCCACCAGGGTGCGCGCCTCCTCCAGCGGGACCGTCGCGGCGGCCTGGTCCAGCGCCGCCTCGATGTCGGCCCGTACCGCCGCCACCTGCTCCCGCGTCGGCGGGTCGGTGACCCGGCCGTCCACCACCAGGTGGCGTTCGGTCATCCGGACGCAGCCGACGTCCACGGAAGCGGCGGCCCGCACCCGGTCGTCGCCGACCACGAACTCGGTCGAGCCGCCGCCGATGTCCACCACCAGGTACGGCGTGGCCAGGTCGTCCCGCCCGGTGAGCTCCTTCGTGGCTCCGGTGAAGGAGAACTCCGCCTCCTGGTCGCCGGAGATCACCTCGGGCTCGACGCCGATGGTCTCCAGCACGCCCCGGACGAAGTCGTCCCGGTTCTCGGCGTCCCGGGAGGCCGAGGTGGCCACGAAGCGCACGCGCTCCGCCCCGAGCTCCTTGATGACCGCGGCGTACTCGCGGCAGGCCGCGAAGGTGCGCTCCAGGGCCTCGGGGGCGAGCCGCCCGGTCCGGTCCACGCCCTGCCCCAGCCGGACGACGGTCATCCGCCGGTCCAGCTCGACCAGCTCGCCGGTGGCCGGGTCGACGTCGGCGACCAGCAGGCGGATGGAGTTCGTACCGCAGTCGACGGCGGCGACCCGGGTCACGGGGACTCCTCCCCGGCCTTCCGCTCCCCGCACGGGGTGACGCAGGCGCCCTTGGCCCACCACTCCGGCAGCATCGCGAGGGCCTCGTCGCCGAACGGGTTCACGCCCGGGCCGGCGGCCAGGGAGTGCCCGACCAGGACGTGCAGGCACTTCACGCGGTCCGGCATCCCGCCGGCGCTCGGGAAGTCCCGGAGCACGTCGATGGCGTCGCGGCGGCGGATGTAGTCCTCGTGCGCGGCCTGGTAGGCGGCGGCGAGCTCCGGGTCCTCCGCGAGCCGGGCCTGCATCTCCTTCATGACGCCGTTGGCCTCCAGCGTGCCGATCGCGGAGGCCGCGCGCGGGCACGTCAGGTAGTACAGCGTCGGGAAGGGGGTGCCGTCGGGGAGCCGCGGGGCGGTCTCCACCACGTCCGGCTGGCCGCAGGGGCAGCGGTGCGCGATGGCGCGCAGCCCGCGCGGCGGGCGGCCGAGCTGCTGCTCGAACGCCTCGATGTCCGCGTCGGTCGGCTCGGTCCGGTCGGTCTGGGGCGGGGGCGTCTGCATGCCTGGAGGAAGTCTCTTCGTTCGCGGTTCGTTGACGGGTGGTGCTGGCCGGTCAGTCGCCGGGCCGGTCGGCCTTGTCGACGCCGTCCCAGACGTTCGAGTACCAGGGCCGGTCGGAGCCTGCCTGGCCGGTCCGGGGCCGTTCGCGGCCTGCGGCGCCGGGGTCGCTCATGATGTAGCCGATCTCCCCCGGGCGCAGGAAGTGCAGGTGCTTGCGCGCCTGCTGCTCCGCGTACGCGTCGTCCTGCCAGCGGGCCTTCTCGTCGCGGAGCCGTTCCAGGCGGAGCCGCGCGGAGACGGCCGCCTTCTGCTGCTCCGCGATCTCCGAGCGCTGGGACACGTACTGGCGCATCGGATACGCGAGGGCGACGACCAGGGTACAGAGGACCAGTACCAGCAGTGCGGCCCGGCCGGTGAGCCGGCTGCGGCGGACCTGGCGGCGCGACTGCGAGCGGTAGACGTGGGCCGCGGTCCGCTCGCCGAGCTGCTTGAGCCTGGTCGCGGTGGAGAAGGTGGAGAACCGATCCCGGTTCCCGGCCATTGATCCCGCCTCCCCTATATACGCACTACGCAATACGTCCCCGCACACGGTACGGGACCGAGTGCGGGGACGTACGGAGGCGGGCGCCGCAAAAAGCGGGGGCGGCGGTCAGCCCCGGCCGCGCGGATCAGTTCGCGGGGCGGAAGCGCGGGAAGGCGGAGCGGCCCGCGTACACGGCGGCGTCGTCGAGGATCTCCTCGATGCGCAGCAGCTGGTTGTACTTGGCGACGCGGTCCGAGCGGGCCGGGGCGCCGGTCTTGATCTGGCCGCAGTTCACGGCGACGGCGAGGTCGGCGATGGTGACGTCCTCGGTCTCGCCGGAGCGGTGCGACATCATGCACTTGAAGCCGTTGCGCTGGGCCATCTCGACGGCGTCGAGGGTCTCGGTCAGCGAACCGATCTGGTTCACCTTCACGAGCAGGGCGTTCGCGGAGCCCTCTTCGATGCCGCGGGCCAGGCGCTCCGGGTTGGTGACGAAGAGGTCGTCGCCGACGATCTGGACCTTGGAGCCCAGGCGGTCGGTGAGGGTCTTCCAGCCGGCCCAGTCGTCCTCGTACAGCGGGTCCTCGATGGAGACCATCGGGTATGCGGAGACGAGCTCCTCGTAGTACTCGGTCATCTCGGCGGCCGAGCGGGACTGGCCCTCGAACTCGTACTTGCCGTCCTTGTAGAACTCGGACGCGGCGACGTCGAGCGCGAGCGCGATGTCCTTGCCCGGGACGTAGCCGGCCTGCTTGATGGCCTCGACGATGAGGTCGAGCGCGGCGCGGTTGGACTCCAGGTTCGGGGCGAAGCCGCCCTCGTCACCGAGGCCGGTGGACAGACCCTTGGTGTGGAGCACCTTCTTGAGGGTGTGGTAGACCTCGGCGCCCCAGCGCAGCGCCTCGGAGAAGGACTCCGCGCCGATCGGGGCGATCATGAACTCCTGGATGTCCACGTTGGAGTCGGCGTGCGACCCGCCGTTGAGGATGTTCATCATCGGGACGGGCAGCAGGTGCGCGTTCGGACCGCCGAGGTAGCGGAAGAGCGGCAGGTCCGAGGCTTCGGACGCGGCGTGCGCGACGGCGAGGGACACGCCGAGGATGGCGTTGGCGCCGAGGGAGCCCTTGTTGTCGGTGGCGTCCAGGTCGAACATGGCCTGGTCGATCAGGCGCTGCTCGGTGGCGTCGTAGCCGACGAGCTCCGGGCCGATCTGCTCGATGACGGCGAGGACGGCCTTCTCGACACCCTTGCCGAAGTAACGGTTGGGGTCACCGTCACGGAGCTCGATGGCCTCGAATGCACCGGTGGAAGCGCCGGACGGGACGGCAGCACGGCCGGTGCTGCCATCGTCGAGGCCCACCTCGACCTCGACCGTGGGATTGCCTCGGGAGTCCAGGATTTCCCGGGCTACGACGACGTCGATGGACGGCACGAGCATCTCCTTCTGGGATGTGACGCTGGGTGTGCGGTGGCGTGTCAGGCCGTGGGATGGCCTTGCCGCCTAGAGCCTAACCGGCTCCGGGCGCGAGGCCGGACGACCGCCCGGGTCCTGGGACGAAAAAGGGCCCGAATACCCCTCTTCCAGGACATAGGTCTCGCGATCGGCACGCCGTCAGCGCACACGACACCGCCCGGCGCGCGGAGGGAGGCGCGCCGGGCGATGGGGACCCTGCGTGGTTCAGCGGGTGGAGCGCGGGGGCTCCGGCGGCGGTTGCCGCGGGGTTCAGCTGAGCTTGAGCTTCTGGCCCGGGAAGATCAGGTCGGCGTCCGGGACGATGTCCTTGTTGAGCTCGAAGACCTTCTCCCAGCCGCCCTGGACGTTGTTGGCCTCGGCGATGGTGCCCAGCGTGTCACCGGACTTGACCTCGTACGAGCCGTTGCCGGTCTTCGGGGCCTGGGCCTTCGGCTTGGCGACCGGGGCCGGGGCCTCGGAGCGCTCGGAGCGCGTCGTCGGGGCCTGGGACCGCTTGGTCTCGACCTTCGGCGCGGTCTTCTTGGTCTCGGTCTTCTTGGTCTCGGTCTTCTTGTTCTGCTTCGGGGTCTGCGTCGAGCCGCCACCGGTGTAGGAGGAGTTCGACAGGCCCACGCCGCAGGACGGCCAGGCGCCCTTGCCCTGGCCCTTGAGGACCTTCTCCGCGATGGCTATCTGCTGCGACTTCGTGGCCTGGTTGGCCTGGGCGGCGTACGTCTTGCCACCGAACGCGGCCCACGTGGAGGACGAGAACTGCAGGCCGCCGTAGTAACCGTTGCCCGTGTTGATGGCCCAGTTGCCGCCCGCCTCGCACTGCGCGACCTTGTCCCATTCGGACGCGGTGGCGGCGCTGGCGGTGCCGGCGGCCATCAGGGGGGCGGCCACGGCCACACCGGCGACACCGGCGAGCGTGACGAGACGGACGGCCTTGGAACCGCGGCGGTGCTTGCCCTTGCCGGAAAGCAGCATGGAGTTTCTCCTCACCGACGCCTACGAGGTGAGCTGTCGGGTTCGGGCGAGTGAGTTGCCCGGCCGTGCGACCTTGCGCACGTCTTAACCCCTAGCCGGTGGCGTGACCGTCTCTCAACGGCCGCTCCCGGCGCCTACCTTGGTTCCCCCGCTCCTGCCTTCGGCGCTTGCGCGACGACTGTTCCCCCCGTCCGCCGGCAGGATTCGGCGATGCGGTCGAAGGAGCCCGCGGTGGCGAGCGATTCAGAAGGTAGACGGCTCCCTCCCCGATGTTCAACGAGCGACATCGGGGAGAAACGCCCCTACTTGCGTCCCTCCCGGGAGCGTTTGCGCAGGTGAGGACGGGGTTTGCGCGAGCTCCGGGGCGGGACACGCCAGTTGATGGGAAGAGACACATGTCTCACTTACAGAAAACGGACAATCAATCCTTTAACGGGTGCCCGAAGTGCCCCTATTTCGCGCTTAGATCCAGGTTCTGGCCGGGCTTGATCAGGTTGGCGTCCTCGCCGATGACCTGCTCGTTGGCGGCGTAGAGCGCGTTCCAGCCGCCCTTGAGTCCGTTGGCGTCCGCGATGGCGGTCAGGCTGTCGCCCGACTTCACGGTGTACGAGGGCTCCGACGCGGCGTCAGACGCCCCGAGCGCCTCGACATCGGGCGTTCCGCGGTGCTTGCCGTTCCCCTCCGCCGGAAGGGCGGGCGGGACCGACGGGTCGGTGGAGGCGCCCCGAGTGGTCTGGGGCGTCGGACCGGTGGACGCGCCGGGAGCGGGGCTCGTCGGCGCACCCGGGGCGGCCGGGGCCGTCGGGTCGGCCGGGGCGGTCGGCGCGGTGGGGTCGACGGGGGCCGTCGGGTCCACCGGGGCCGTCGGGTCGGCGGGGGTCGTGCCCGGGCCGCCGGGCGTCACGGGGGCCGTCGGGGCGGCCGGGGCCGTCGTCGGGTCGTCCGGCGCCGGCATGACGGGAAGTCCGCCGGGCGGCGCGAGCGGGCCGTCGGGGATGGTGAACGCCGGGGTGCCCGACGGGGTCGGGGTCGGCGCCCCGAAGTCCCTGGCGGGGTCGGATCCGTGGACGGGCACCTCGGCGTCCGGGCGGTTCGGCGTAGGCGACGCGGACCCGGCGGGGCCGGGCAGGCCGGGGTCCACCTCCGCGGCGGGGCTCTGCCGGGTCAGCCCGGCGGAGGCCCCGCACAGCGGCCACGCCTCGGGACCCTGGGAGGCCAGCACCCGCTCGGCGACGGCGATCTGCTGGGACCGGCTCGCGAGGTCGGGCCGCTCGGCGAAGTCGAGTCCGCCGGCGCCGCGCCACTGGTCCTGGGTGAACTGCAGCCCGCCGTACGCGCCGCCGCCGGAGTTGGCGCTCCAGCTCCCGCCGCTCTCGCACTCGGCGACCCTGTCCCACGTGGAGGTGTCGGCGGCCGTGGCGTTGGTGGCCGCGAGCAGCGGCAGGGCCAGCGCTGAGCCAGTGACTCCGGCTGTGACTACCAGCGCGGGGACCTGGCGGGGGCGTCTGTGGCGGCCGTTCCCGGAACGCATGTAGGTGCACCTTTCGCATAACGGCGGGGTAACGGCAGAACTTAGCGGCCTTTGCGCGATTGTCACAAGTTCCGACCGCAGCCGACTATGCGTCAGGTGTTCCTCCGATGTTTGGGGCTGCGAAGCGGACGGGAAGCGTGCGCAGGCCACGCATGATCAGTCCGCCGCGCCAGCGCAGCTCCTCGGGCGGAACGGCGAGTTCCAGGTCCGGCAGACGCGTCAGCAAAGTCGCAAGCGCGGTCTGACCCTCCAGCCGGGCGAGCGGAGCACCCAGGCAGTAGTGGATGCCGTGCCCGTATCCGAGGTGCTGGTTGTCGGTGCGCGAGAGGTCGAGCGCGTCCGGGTCGGCGAAGCGGTCGGGGTCCCGGTCGGCGGCCGCCAGGACGACCAGTACCGGGTCCCCGGCCTCCACCGGCCGGCCTCCGAGGGTCAGCGCCTCGGTGGCGAACCGCCAGGTGGCGAGCTCCACGGGCCCGTCGTAGCGCAGCAGCTCCTCGACGCCGGTCTCCAGCAGGCCGCGCTCCCCGGCGGCGAGGGAGCGCTGGAGGCGCTCGCGCTGGTCCGGGTTCATGAAGAGGGAGTGGACGCCGTTGCCGATGAGGTTCACGGTCGTCTCGAAGCCGGCGAACAGCAGGATGAAGGCCATCGCGGTGGCCTCACCCTCCGTCAGGTGGTCCCCGTGGTCGCTCGCCCGGATCAGGTCGGAGATCAGATCGTCGCCCAGATCGTCCCTTTTACGGTGGATGAGCTCGCCGAGGTACGTGCGCATCTGCTTGACCGCACGCCCCACGCCGCCGCGCGGGCCCCCGCCGTGCCGGATCATCATCCCGGCCCAGTCGCGGAAGTCGTCCTGGTCCTCGCGCGGGACCCCGAGCATCTCGCAGATGGCGTAGATGGGGAGCGGGAAGGCGAACTCGTGGATGAGGTCGGCCTCCCCCGTCGCGGCGCCCCGGGACTTCTCCACGATCCGGTCGATGAGGTGGTCGGTGAGCTCCTGCACGCGCGGGGCGAACTCGGCCACCCTGCGCGGGGTGAACGCCTTCGACACCAGCCGCCGCAGCCGGGTGTGGTCCGGCGGGTCGATGTTGAGCAGGTGCGTCATCAGCTCGGCCTTGCGCTCGCCCGGAATGCCCGTCTTGCCCTTGGCGTGGGGGGATTCCGCGTGGTGCGCCGGGTTCTTGCTGAGCCGCTGGTCGGCGAGGGCCTGGCGGGCGTCGGCGTAGCGGGTGACCAACCAGGCCTCGACTCCGCTGGGGAGCGTGGTGCGGTGCACCGGGGAGTGCTCGCGCAGCCAGGCGTAGGCCGGGTACGGATCGGTCGCGAACTCCCAGTCGAACAGGGTCGGGCCCTGGGCGGGCGGGGTCTCGGCTGGCGTTGCGGGGGTCTGCTCATGCACCCGACGACCGTATCCCGCGTTCACCCGCCACCCCATATGGGCGCTTCGTCGCGGCTGTCCGTAGATCCGCCATCACTTGACCTCAGGTGCGCGGACATTCCTACTTTCGGTTTTGTGGACGTGAGGATCTTGAAGAGCAGTTTCGCGGTGGTGGAGAGAAGGGCCGAGCACGCGGTCAAGTTCTTCTACTCCCACCTGTTCTGGCACAACCCCGGGATCCGCGCGCTCTTCCCCGCGTCCGCCGAGGACATGGAACGCCAACGGGACCGGCTCTTCGCCGCGCTCACGCACGTCGTCGCCGAGCTGGAGAGCGAGGCCCTCCTCCCCTACCTCCGCGACCTCGGACGCGACCACCGCAAGTTCCTGGCCGGCCCCGAGCACTACGCGGCCGTCGGCGCCAGCCTGATCGCCGCGCTCGCCGAAACCTCCGGCAGCGCCTGGACCCCCCGGGCGGAGAAGGCCTGGACCGAGGCGTACCAGATGATCGCCGACGCGATGGCCGAGGGCGCCGGCGCCGACGACGACCCGCCCTGGTGGGACGCGGAGGTCGTCCGCCACCTCCAGTACGGGCAGGACATCGGCGTCGTGACCCTCAAGCCGCTGCTCCCCTTCCCCTACCTCCCCGGCCAGTACGCGAGCGTGAGCAGCGAGCGGGTGCCGACGACCTGGCGCACGTACTCCCTCGGCAACGCGCCCCGCCCCGACGGCACCGTCGACCTGCACGTCAGCCGGATCGAGGACGGCCGCCTCAGCACCGCCCTGGTCCGCGACACGCGGCCCGGCGACATGCTGCGCCTCGGCGCCGCCGGCGGGCAGCTCGTCCTGCGCCGCGAGGACCGCCCCGTGAGCCTGATCGCCGCCGGTACCGGCTGGGCGCCGGTCCGGGCCCTGCTGGAGGAGCTCGTGGAGCATCCCCCCGATCAGGACGTACGCCTCTTCGTCGTCGCCCGGGACTCCGCGCACCTCTACGACCGGCCGCTCATCGACGCGTACGCCGAAGCGTGCGCCTGGCTGGGCGTCACCTACATCACGCCCGCCCCCGGGCAGCACCGCAACCAGGCCACCGACCGGCTGGCCACCGCGCTCAGCAACCGCGCGCTCTGGCCCGACCAGGACGTCTACCTCGGCGGACCGGCCCCGTTCATCGAGGAGACCGCGTACCTCCTGGAGGAGCTGGGCGCCCGGCCCGGCCGGATCTTCCACGACACGGTGCCCGGCGCGGGCCGGGGCAACGGCCCCGGCGGCCGCCCGCTGGGCTTCGGCGAGTGGTTCCTGAACCGCCCGGCGCCGCACTGGCACAACCCCTCGGGCCGCGCACCGCGCCCGTGAGCGGGCTCCCCCGGCACTGCCCGGCCTACGGTCCGACGCCCTCGGCGGCCCGGATCGCGTCCCGGTAGGCGCGGGCCGCCGCGCGCAGGGCGGTCTCGGGGTCGGTCCCCGCCGCCTCGGCGCGCGCCGCCAGTTCCAGCAGCTCGTACCCGATGCCCTCGCCGCGGGGCGGCTCCACGGCCAGCCCGGCCGTACGGACCCGGCCGGCGAGCTTGGCCGCGAGCGCGAGGCCCGGCTGCCCGAGCGGGATCCCGTCGGTGAGCGACTCCCGCTGCTTCTCGACCGCCTTGGTCCGCAGCCAGTGCGCCTTGACCTCTTCCGGGGTGTCCGCCCTCGCGTCGCCGAAGACGTGCGGGTGGCGGCGGACCAGCTTCTCCACGAGCGTCCCGGCGACGTCGTCGATGGAGAACGGCCCCTCGGCGTCTTCGCCCTCTTCGACCTCTTCGCCCTCCGCCTCCGCGCGGAACTCCTCGGCGATGCGCGCGTGGAAGACGACCTGGAGGAGCACGTCGCCGAGCTCCTCGCGCAGCTCCGTCCGGTCCCCGTCCTCGATGGCCTCGACGAGCTCGTACGCCTCCTCGATGCCGTACTTGGCCAGGCCCCGGTGGGTCTGGCGGGAGGACCACGGGCACTCGCGCCGGATCCGGTCCATCACCTGGACCAGGTCGAGCAGGCGCGCGCCCGGCAGGTCGTACGAGCCCGGCAGCAGTTCCAGGTCCGGCATGGAGACCCGGCCCGAGCCCGCGAGCCGGGCCAGGCCGTCGGTCAGCCGCCGGTCGCCCTCGCCGCCCGGGAGCACCACGACGGTCCGCCCGCCCGCGCAGGCCTCGACCAGCGCGGGCGCGTCCGGGGCCGCCTGCTCGACCTCGACGCCCGCGTCCCGCAGGTACGGCAGCTGCGGGTGGGCCGGATCGGCGCACAGCACCCGGTCCGCGGCGTGCAGGACCTGCCAGGCGGGCCAGGACAGCACGCCCGGGGCGACGCGGTGGCTCGTGGTCAGCAGGACGATGCGGCCGGTGGGCTCGGCGGGGGCGGGCTCGGCGGGTACGTGGTCGGTCACCCGGCGAACCTACCTCCGGCGGCCGGGGTCAGGCTCCGGCGGGGGCCTGCTCGGGGCGGGTCTTCTGGGTGATCCAGGGGGTCTGCGCCTCGCCGAGCTGGACCTGCGCGGCGTCCCACGCCCCGTAGCGCGGGTTCACCTCGATGTCGAGCGCCTTCGCGGCGGCCGCGGCGGGCTCGGCGAGCTTGCCGTTGCCGTACTTGGCGTTCAGCTTCGCGAGCAGCACCCGGTCGTTAAGGAACCGGTCCGACTGGCCGGGGGCGGTAGCAGCCTTCTGCAGGAGCAGCGCCTCGAACTGGGCGGCGCCGCCGTTGCCCTCGGCGAACGCCTTGCGCTCGTCCTCGATCTCCTTGGTGGTGGCCGTGAGACCGGCGGAGCCGGCCATCTTGTCGATGATGCGGCTCTGGAGCATCGAGCCGAGCTTGAGCCGTTCCAGGTTGGGGGTCGCCGCGATGAGTTCGGCGGCGGCCTGCCCGGAACGGTTCTGCGCGGCGCGCACGTCGTTCACCTGGGCCTGGAGCGCGGAGGTGGTGATCCGCTCCCCGCCCACGACGGCCGCGGTGCCCGCGTGGGGCTGTCCATCCGAACAGGCGGACAGCAGGGGGGCCGCCAGGAGCAGGGCGGCGGAGACGGAGAGCGCTGCGCGACGGTGCAAAGGAGCCTCCAGGGCCGGGAGATTGTGCTTCGGTGCACAAGCCTTGCGGTGATCGATGGTATGCAGTCAGGGTGGTCCGGGCCACCGGTTCGACCAACGATTCCCGAGGTGTTGGGGTGCGTGTTCACCCGGTGGCCATCCTTCGGACCTCCGGCGCTGCCAGGGTCGGCCCACCATGTCGACACCGCACCGCTCGCCGCGCCGCCGGAGCCTGCTCGGCTCGGCCGCCGCCGCCCTGCTCACGGCGGTGGCCGTGGGCGCGGGGGACGCCGTCGCCCGCGTCTTCCCGTACGGGCCGCGCCACCGCAGCGTCAACGACCTCGGCAACCAGTTCGTCCCCTTCCACGCGCACCTGTGGGACCTGCTGCACGGCCGTGCCCGGGGCGGGCTGCTGTTCAACTGGCAGTCCGGGTACGGGACGAGTTTCCTGCCGGACCTCGGCACCTACCTGACCAGTCCGTTCGCCCTCCTCGTCGGGGTCTTCCCGCGCGACGGCATCGACCTCGCGGTGTACGTGGTCACCGTGCTGAAGACGGCCGCGGCCGCGGCGGCGATGGCCTGGCTGCTGCGCACGCAGGCCCGCGGCCCGTGGTGGGCGGCGGGGCTGCTGGGCGCCTCCTACGGGCTGTGCGGCTGGTCGGTGGTCGAGGCCTCGTGCAACCCGATGTGGCTGGACGGGCTGATCGCCTTCCCGCTCCTGTGTCTGACGGGTGAATGGGCCCTGCGGGGGCGCCGGCCCGTCCTCGGGGTGCTGGTGGTGGCGGTGTGCTGGACGGCGAACTTCTACACCGCCTACATGGCGACGCTCGGCGCGGTGCTGGTCCTGGTCGTACGGGTGGTGCTGACGCGGGAGGGGGCGGGGCCCCGGCTGCGGGCCGTCGGGCGGGCCGCCGCGACGGCCGCGCTGGGCCTCGCGCTCGCGGCGCCGGTCCTGGTCCCGCTGTTCCTCAGCTCCGGGCAGGCGTACCCGGGGTGGTCCCGGGAGTTCCGGCCGGTGCCGTGGGCGGACGTCTTCGCGCGGCTGCTGCCCGCCACGTACTCCTTCTCCTCCCCCGCGGTCTTCGTCGGCACCGGCACGCTGCTGCTGGTGGCCGCGCTGCCGTTCCACCGGGGGGTGCCCGCGCGGACCCGGTGGGGGTGGGCGGGGCTGACGGCGACGGTGGCGCTGTCCCTCCAGTGGGCTCCGGCGCACCTGGCCTGGCACCTGTTCGCGACCCCGAACGGGAGCCCGTACCGGCAGACCTTCGTGCTGGCCGGGATCGCCGTGATCGCCGCCTGGACCGGGCTGGCGGCGGGTCCTCCGCCGCCGCGGGCGCTCGCGGCCGGGGCCGGGCTGCTGGCGGCCGCGGCGCTGTGGGCGCGCGGCAGCGCCCTGACGACGGCGTGGGGGTACGGGCTGTTCTGCGGCGGGCTGGCGGCGGCGGCCCTCGCCTGGTGGGCGCTGCGGCGGCCGCGGTTGCTGCTGCCGGCCGCCGGGCTGCTGGCCGGCGTGCTCCTCGCGCAGGCGGCCGCGACGGGGGCCCAGGGCCACCGGGGCAAGCTCGGCGGGCTGGACGACTACCCCGCGTGGGGCGCGGCGCACACCGCGCGCGCCGCGGCGCTGTCGGCCGCGGGGGGCTGGCCGGCGTACCGCACCGACGCGGGGCGGCCCGCCCTGTCGGGCAACGACCCGATGCTGCTGGGCGGGGAGGGCGGCGCGTACTACAGCAGCCACACGCCGAAGGTCTTCACCGACACGATGGCGGCGCTCGGGGCGGGCTGGACCTCGCGCGGGCGCAACGTGCAGAGCATCGACAACCCGGTGACGGACGCGGTCTTCGCCGTCGGGGCGCGGCTGCGGCCGGACGGCACGGTCGGCCGGGCGGAGGTCCCGCCGCTGGTCACCGTGCGCCCGCCGGGCCCCGCGCCGGTGTACGGGGACTCCCCCTTCGCCAACCAGGAGGCACTGCTGGGCGCGCGGGTGTACGAGGACCCCCTCGCGCCCGGGGTGTGCCGCGCGGGCACGGAGGCCTTCCTCTGGGCCCCGGAGTACAACGCGACGGCCCGGCGCGCGGACGGGCCCCCGTTCCGGCTGAACGGCGCGGCCCCCCGCAACCGGGCGGCCGTGCAGCCGCTGGGCGTCTCCCGGGGGGCGTCCTCGGCGCTGGTCTTCGACGCGGCCCCGCCCGCCCGGTGGTCGCTGTCCTGCCTGGACCGGGCCCGGCTCGCACCGGCGGTGGCCGCCCTGCGGGCCTCGGGGGCGGTGTCCGTACGGGTGGGTTCCGCGGACGTCCGGGCCGTGCTGCCCCCGGGGAGCACGGGCACGGCGGTCCTCTCCGTGCCGGCGGTCGCGGGCTGGAGCTGCAACGGCCGTCCGGCGGCGGCGTACCTGGGCCTGGTGGCCGTACCGCTCGACGGCCGCACCGGGGCGTTGGCCTGCTCCTTCCGCCCACCGGGCCTGGTCCCGGGCGCGGCGGTGGCGGCTGCGGCGGCGCTGACCCTGGTCGCCCTGGTAGGGCGCTCGCGGCGGCGCGGCAAGGCCCCGGTCACTCGTTCGGACGAAAGCACCCTTCCGGCGTAGAACGCGGCGTTCTACGCTGGCAGCATGGACCGCATTCCCGTACGTGAACTCAACCAGCACACCAGCGCCGTGCTCGCACGGGTACAGCGCGGCGAGTCCTTGGAGGTCACCGTGAGCGGAACAGCCGTAGCCCGGCTCGTCCCCGTCACAGCGACGCAGTCCCTGCTCGACCGTCTGATCGCGGAGGGGCGTGCCACCGCGCCTCTCTCCAGCGGCCCCGTTCCGCTTCCCCCGGTCCTGGGCGACCCTGAGATCGATGTCGCCGCAGAGCTGTCCGCCGTGCGCGACGAGGAGCGCTGGTGATCTATCTCGACTCCGCGGCCGTGGTGAAACTGGTGCGCCGGGAACACGGCAGCGCCGAGCTGGTGGCCTGGCTCGCCGAACGGCCTGATGAACCCCTGGTCTCGTCCTCCCTTGTCGAGATCGAGGTTCCGCGCGCCCTGCGCCGTTCTGCTCCGCAGGCGCTGGCCGGGGTGCCCGGCGCTCTGACCCGTCTGTACCGGCTGGAGGTCGACCACGCCGTACGGGCGACGGCCGCTGCTTACACCGATCCGCTCCTGCGATCGCTCGATTCCATCCACCTGGCCACTGCACAGCTCCTGGCCGGACAGCCCGGCGCCGAGCAGCTCACCTTCGTGACGTACCACCAGCGCCTGCTCAAAGCCGCCGACTCGCTGGGGCTGGCCATTGCCGCACCGGGCGCCTGAGCAGGCCCCGTCAGCGGACCTGACCGAGCCAGTGCAGGGTGCGGCGGACCTCCGTCGGGAACGGGTGGGCCGGGCCGTGCAGCCGGTCCGCGTCGAAGAGCAGGCGGACCAGGGTGGCGTGGGCCGCGGGCCGGTCGCCGAGGGAGAGCAGCAGGTGCGCTATCCGGCGGCGGACCTCCAGGGGGAGGCCGGGGTCCGGGTTGGCGTAGTGGTTCTCGAACAGCGGCAGCAGGGAGCGGTACTCCGCCAGGGCGGCGGCCGGTTCGCCGAGTTGCTCCAGGCACTGCGCCGAGTCGTAGCGGAAGCGCAGGGACTGGGGGTCGCCGGCCGGGAACTGGTCGGCGAGGCGGCGCAGTTCGGGCAGGGCCCGGCGGTACTGGCCGTCGTCCATCAGCGTGGCCGCGTACTGCTTGCGCAGGGAGCGGACCACCGGGGAGTTCTCGCCGTGCTGGGACACGGCCGCCGGGAGGATGCCTCCGAGGATGTCGACGGCCTGGGTCAGCTGCCCCTGGTCCAGGAGCGTGCGGGCCTCGTCCACCGCCCCGGGGATGTCCGGCCGCGGGGGCGTCGGCGGGTCGGCGGGCCGCGGCGGGATCACCGTGGCCCGGTCCGGCCAGGGCGCGTGGGGGCGCAGGAAGGGGCGCGTGGGGTCGAGCGGGCCGGAGGGGGCGGCGCTGCCGCGCGCGGGCAGCAGCGGCACGAGGGCCTCGTACACCTCCTGGGCGGACGAGGGGCGGTCCTGGGGGTCCTTGGCGAGGAGGCGCAGCAGGACGGCCTCCAGCTCCGCCGGGACCTCCGGGCGGAGCTGGCGGACCGGGAGCGGGGGCTCGTACAGGTGGCGGTGCAGGACGCCGAGCGCGGTGGACCCCGCGAAGGGGACGTTCCCGCTGAGGAGTTCGTACAGCAGCACGCCGAGGGCGTAGAGGTCGGTGTACGGGCCGACCGCGCCGCCCATGGCCTGCTCGGGGGCCATGTAGGCGGGGCTGCCGATGGGCGATCCGGTGCTGGTGAGGCGGGTGGTGTCGGTGTCCATCACCGAGGCGACGCCGAGGTCCAGGACCAGGACGGTGCCGTCGGGCCGGACCATGACGTTGCGCGGCTTCAGGTCGCGGTGGACGATCGGCACCGCGTGCACGGCCGACAGGACGGCGCACAGCTGCGCGACGATCGCGACGGCCCACGGCCAGGGGTACGGGTCGTGCTCCGCGAGGTGGTCGGCGAGGTCGGCGCCCTCGACGTAGCCCATGACCAGGTAGAGCTCGTCGCCGTCGCTGCCCGCGTCGTGCACGGTGACCAGGCCGGGGTGGTCCACCTGCGCCGTGACCCGGCACTCGCGCACGAAGCGGCGGCGCAGTTCCTCGGCGACCGTGCCGGGGCCGGCCACCTTGTCGGGGCGCAGCAGCTTGACGGCGACCCGCCGGTCCAGGCGCTGGTCGTAGGCCGTCCAGACCTGTCCCATGCCGCCCTGGCCCAGGATGGTCGCAAGCTGGTAGCGGTCTCCGATGAGCCGTTCGGTCACCTGGTCGGATCCTCGTCGCGGGGCGGCTGGTTGCGCAGGAGCTCACTGAGCTCGTCGAGTTCGGCCCGCACCTGCCCGATCCGCGGCGGCGAGGTGGCGTGCGGCGGCTGCTGGGGCGGGGCGGGGTTCTGCGACTGGGCGGCACGGGAGGCCTGCGCCTGGTGCGGGTAGCCGTATCCCTGGGACTGCTGGGGTTGCTGCGGCAGGTGCGGCGGGAGGTAGGGGGCGGGCTGGGCCCCGTACCAGTGCGCGGACTGGGCCGCCGACTTCGCCTCGTAGTGCTTGATGTCGGCGACCAGGAAGTACACGCAGACCGCGAAGGCGGTGAGGATCGTGCCGCCGGCGCCGAGGTTGCCCTGCCAGCCGTTGGTCTCGGCGGTGGGGTCGAGCTGGATCAGCGTCATCCAGAGCACGGCGAGGCCGCCGCTGACCAGCAGCAGCACCCAGTCGCGGGTTTTGCGGGTGACCAGCGCGAGCCGCAGCATCGACCCCCAGGCGAGGAAACCGCAGCTCAGGATGGGCAGCAGCGCGAACAGCACGCGCAGCGTCACGACACCCCCGGAACTGGGTTGGTGACCGTGCTGCGGCGGGAGGCCGGGGCCGTGCATCGCTGCTCCTGACGGGCCGTGCGGAAGAAGATTCGGATCGAAGGGTATACAGCCTTACCGGCCACCGGTGAGGGGATGGGCCCAACCGTTGCAGGGTCGCCGCACAGCGGGTGCTACGGCGTGACAGTGCCGTCCGAGAGGCCGTCGTAGAGGCCCTGTACGAGTTGCTCCCCGAGCCGCCCGGCCTCGCGCAGCGCGTCCTCGAACTCGGCGAGCGCCCGGAAGCGGTCGCCGTAGCGCTGCTGCTGCTCCGGCGGCAGCCGGGGCAGCCGGAGCCGGCGGACGTCGAGGCGGGTGGCCGTGGAGGCGTGGCTGCTGGCCCGGCGGTGGTTGGCGGTGCCGCGCAGGAATCCGGCCAGGAACCAGGGGTCGAGCTCCCCGGGGTCGGGACGCAGCAGCTGCAGGCCCCGGCCCGGCACCGCGCCTGCGGTGGCCGCGTCCACGACCCGGGCGACGGAGGCACCGCCGGCGACGGGGACGAGGACGTCGCCGGGGGCGGTCAGCAGGGGTGCGTCGGCGGTGGGGGCCAGGGTGCCGGAGGGGCCGCGTCCGGCGTACACGTCCCGCGCGGTGAGGACGGGCGCCGTCCCGGTGCCGCTGCCGGTGCCGGTGTGCAGCGACAGGGCTCCGGCGCGGGCGAGTTCGCCGACGGTGGTCAGCGGCGGCCGGCCGGTCGGCCCGGCGGGCGGGTCGGCGGGCCCGTCGGCAGGCGGATCGGCGGGCGGATCGGCGGGCGGATCGGCGGGCGGCGGAGCGAGCCGCGCCGCGCGGGCGAGGGTCTCGTCGAGCCGGCCGCGCACGGCGCCGAGTCCGGCCGCTCCGCCGCCGGCGGCGGGCGGCGGGAGGTGGCGGGCGGGGGTGAGGTCCACGTCGTCGTCCAGCAGCTCGATGACGGGCACGACGCGGCTGACGCCCGGCACCTCCTCGACCGTGCCGGTGCGTTCGTACGCGGTCCAGGCGGCCTCCGCCGTGCCGTGCACGGCGGGCCACGCGGTCCGGGAGCGCCCGTCGGCGGCGGCCACGGCGGTGTCGACGAGCAGCAGCCCGGCGGGGGGCGCCGCGACCGGGGCGGGGCGGCGGAGCACCCACAGGTGCAGGGGGATGCCGTACGGCGGGGCCGCGCCGGCCGGGAGGGCGACGACCGCCCGCAGCGCCCCGCGGCGCAGCAGGTCGGCGCGGATGCGGCGGCCCGAGCGGCGGGCGGCGACGGCGGGCGGCATGAGCAGCACGGCGGTGCCGCCCTCGCGGAGGTGGGCCAGGGCGTGCTGGACCCAGGCGAGTTCCGACTCGGTGCGGGCCGGGAAGCCGTACTCCCAGCGGGGGTCGTAGGCCAGCTCCTCGTGGCCCCAGTTGCGTTCGTTGAACGGCGGGTGGCAGAGCACGGCGTCGACGGGCGGCCGCGGATGCGCGTCGGCGCGCAGGCTGTCGGCGGCGGCGGCGCGGACCTGGGCGGAGCCGTGCAGGGCGAGGCGCAGCGTGGCCAGGGCGGCGAGTTCGGGCGAGGAGTCCTGCGCGTACAGGGCGGTGGCGCCGGGGACGGCCCGCAGCAGGGTGCCGGTGCCGCAGGCGGGGTCGAGCACGGTGCGGGCGCCGGGTCCGGCGAGGGCGGCCATGAGCTCGGCCAGGCCGTCGGGGGTGAGCGTGTACTGGCGGGGGCTGGCGTCGAGGTGCCGGCGGAGCAGGAACTCGAAACCCTTGCGGGCGCCGAGTTCGGCGGCGAGCCGGGCGGCGGCGCGCAGCAGCGGCATCGCGGCCGGCCGGGGCGCCGCGGCGGCGAGCGGGTGGCCGGCGCCGAGCCGCGCGGCGAGCACCTGGCCGAGGACGGGCCGCAGCAGGACGGCCATCCGCGCGTCGGAGACGGCGGTCAGCTCCAGCCAGTCGGTGGGCCGGTCGCGTACGACGAGCAGCGCGGCGCCGGCTTCGACGAGCGCGGGCACGGCCCCGCCGGGGTGGGCGCAGATCTGCTGCCAGACCCGTTCGCGCAGCGGGACCTCGGCGAGCTTGCCCTGGGCGCGGAGCCAGTCCTCGACTTCGGCGAGGGCGAAGGAGGGACTGGTCTCGGTGCCGCCGGCGGGCTTGGGGAAGTCGGCGTGGCGGCGCCGCCAGTTGCTGACGGCGGCGCGGCCGACGCCTGCCAGGCGGGCGACCTCGGCGGCAGTGACCTCGGCGCCTGCGGCGCTCTCCTCAAGCATGCGGGGAGCATACCTCTGCGAACAGACCCGTTCACAGCGTGAACCGCACATCCCCCGCGAAGCGTGTTGACTCGATTCACGGGTCCACCGGGCCGGCGGAGGCCGGGAGCCCGTCGGGCTGTCGGCCTCCGCCGGGCTCAGGACCCGAGGATGGTGGTGAGGAACTCCCCCGTCCAGGCCAGCAGTTCCCGTCCGACCAGCGGCTTCCCGCCGACCCTGCCCGTCTTCGGGCGCGGGATCAGCACCTGCGAGGTGGCCGGCTTGAGGACCGCCCCGGGGTACAGCCGCTTCAGCCGCAGCTCCTGCGACTCGCGCAACTCCACGGGCCCGAAGCGGATGTTGGGCCCCTGGAGGGTGATGTCACCGACGCCGCAGGCGCGCGCGAGCATCCGCAGGCCCGCCACCATCAGCAGGTTCTCCACCGGCTCCGGCAGCTTGCCGTAGCGGTCGGTCAGCTCCTCCCGTACGGCCTTGATGTCGGCCTCGGAAACGGCGGCCGCGATCGACCGGTAGGCCTGGAGACGCAGCCGCTCGCCGGGCGCGTAGTCGTGCGGGACGTGCGCGTCGACGGGCAGCTCGATCTTGACCTCCAGCGCGGGCTCCTCCTCCACCCCGCCCTCGACGGCCGCCCGGTAGTCGGCGACGGCCGCGCCGACCATGCGGATGTACAGGTCGAAGCCGACGCCCGCGATGTGGCCGGACTGCTCGCCGCCGAGCAGGTTGCCGGCGCCGCGGATCTCCAGGTCCTTCATGGCCACGTACATGCCGGCGCCCATCTCGGTGTGCTGGGCGATCGTCGCGAGCCGCTCGTGCGCGGTCTCGGTCAGCGGCTTCTCCGGCGGGTACAGGAAGTAGGAGTACCCGCGCTCGCGGCCGCGGCCCACGCGGCCGCGGAGCTGGTGCAGCTGGGAGAGGCCGAAGGTGTCGCCGCGCTCCACGATCAGCGTGTTGGCGTTGGAGATGTCGATGCCGGACTCGACGATCGTGGTCGACACCAGCACGTCGAACTTCTTCTCCCAGAAGTCCACGACGACCTGTTCCAGGGCCTGTTCGGACATCTGGCCGTGGGCGGTCGCGATCCGCGCCTCGGGCACGATCTCCCGCAGCCTGGCGGCCGCCCGGTCGATCGAGTCGACGCGGTTGTGGATGTAGAAGCACTGGCCCTCGCGCAGCAGTTCGCGGCGGACGGCCGCGCCGATCTGCTTCTCCTCGTACGGGCCGACGAAGGTGAGCACCGGGTGCCGCTCCTCCGGCGGGGTGGTGATCGTCGACATCTCGCGGATGCCGGTCACCGCCATCTCCAGGGTGCGCGGGATGGGCGTCGCGGACATGGTCAGCACGTCGACGTTGGCGCGGAGCTTCTTCAGCTGCTCCTTGTGCTCGACGCCGAACCGCTGCTCCTCGTCGACGATGACCAGGCCCAGGTCCTTGAACTTCGTCTCCTGCGAGAACAGCCGGTGGGTGCCGATGACCAGGTCGACCGTCCCCTCGCGCAGGCCCTCCAGGGTGGCCTTGGACTCGGTTTCGCCCTGGAAGCGCGAGAGCGCCCGCACGGTGACGGGGAACTGGCTGTAACGCTCGGAGAAGGTCCCGAAGTGCTGCTGGACCAGGAGGGTCGTCGGTACGAGGACGGCGACCTGCTTGCCGTCCTGGACCGCCTTGAACGCGGCGCGGACCGCGATCTCGGTCTTGCCGTAGCCGACGTCGCCGCAGATCAGCCGGTCCATCGGGACGGACTTCTCCATGTCCTCCTTGACCTCGGCGATGGTGGTGAGCTGGTCGGGCGTCTCCGCGTACGGGAAGGCGTCCTCCAGCTCGCGCTGCCAGGGGGTGTCCGGGCCGAAGGTGTGCCCGGGGGCCGCCATGCGGGCGCTGTAGAGCTTGATGAGGTCGGCGGCGATCTCCTTGACCGCCTTCTTCGCGCGCGCCTTGGTCTTGGTCCAGTCGGCGCCGCCGAGCCGGTGCAGGGTCGGGGACTCGCCGCCGACGTACTTCGTGACCTGCTCCAGCTGGTCGGTCGGGATGTACAGCCGGTCGCCGGGCTGGCCCCGCTTGGCCGGGGCGTACTCGACGAGCAGGTACTCGCGGGTGGCGCCTTGGACGGTGCGCTGCACCATCTCGATGTAACGGCCGACGCCGTGCTGCTCGTGGACGATGTAGTCGCCGGCCTCCAGGGTCAGCGGGTCGATCGACTTGCGGCGCCGGGTCGGCATCCGGCCGAGGTCCTTGGTGGCGGTGCGCTGTCCGGTCAGGTCGGTCTCGGTCAGCACGGCCAGTTTCAGCGCCGGGTCGACGAAGCCGTTGGCGATCGAGCCGCAGGCGACGTGCACGAGCGAGGGCTCCAGGAGGCGCAGGTCGGCCTCCAGGCGGGCCGGGATGCCCTCGCCGCCGAGGACCTCGACGGTACGGACGGCCGGGCCGTGGCCCTCGGTGAGGTAGACGGTGTGCCAGCCGTCGGCGATCCACGCCTTGGTGTCGGCGAGCGCCCGGGGGGTGTCGCCCCGGTAGGCCTCCGGGGCGTGCATGCCGAGCTTGAGGGTGTCCGAGCCCGTCACGTCTTCGTCGGCGGCGAAGGGGGACACCGACCACCACATCATGCCGAGCTCGCGGGCGTGCTCGCGGACGTCCGCGATCCCGCGCAGGGAGGCCGCGCCGACGTCGATGGGGGCCTCGCCGCCGCCGGCGGTGGCCGCCCAGGAGGCCATCAGGAACTCCTGCGAGGTCGCCACCAGGTCGGAGGCGCGGGTGCGGACCCGCTCGGGGTCGCAGACCACGGCCATCGCCCCGGCGGGCAGCACGTCGATCAGCAGTTCCATGTCGTCGACGAGGACCGGGGCGAGTGACTCCATGCCCTCGACGGCGATCCCCTCGGCGATCTTGTTCAGCAGCTCGCCGAGCTCGGGGTGGGCCTCGGCGAGGGCCGCCGCCCGCTCCCGGACCTCGTCGGTCAGCAGCAGCTCGCGGCAGGGCGGCGCCCACAGCCCGTGCTCGGCGATCTCCAGCGACCGCTGGTCGGCGACCTTGAAGTAGCGGATCTCCTCGACGTCGTCGCCCCAGAACTCCACGCGCAGCGGGTGCTCCTCGGTGGGCGGGAACACGTCGAGGATGCCGCCGCGCACGGCGAACTCGCCGCGCTTCTCGACCAGCTCCACGCGCGCGTACGCGGCCGCCGCCAAGGCTGAGGTGATCTCGCCGAGGTCGACTCCCTGCCCTTGGCGCAGGCTCACCGGTACGAGGTCCCCGAGCCCCTTGACCTGCGGCTGGAGCACGGAGCGGATGGGGGCGACGACAACGCTGACGGGGCCCGTGGCCGGGTCGTCCTTGCTGGGGTGCGCGAGCCGGCGCAGGACGGCGATGCGGCGCCCCACGGTGTCGCTGCGCGGGCTGAGCCGTTCGTGCGGCAGCGTTTCCCAGGACGGGTAGTCCACGACCTCGTCGGGCGGCAGCAGCGAGCGCAGGGCGGCCGCCAGGTCCTCGGCCTCGCGGCCGGTGGCGGTGACCGCGAGGACGGTCCGCTCGGTGCGCCGGGCCAGCGCGGCGATCGCGAACGGCCGCGCGGCGGGCGGGCCGACGAGGTCCACGTACATGCGGTTGCCGTCCCCGGCCGCGGTGACCGCCTCGGCGAGGGCGGGGTCCCGGGTGACGGCGTCGAGCAGTCCGTGCAGGCTCATGGAGTGGGCTTTCCGTCCGGTGGAGGGCGTCAGGGCGCAACGCGAAGGGCCCGACACGTCGAACGGGCCGGGGGCTCCCACCCTACGACGCGTGCCGCCCCCGTGCGCGGGGGATTCAGGACGCCGCGGGAGTGGCGCGCGAACGCCCCCGCGCGGGGCGCACGGGGGATCCGGACCGGCGGGCCGCCGCTCTACGATGTCCCCGTAACGACCGCATTGACCGTCTGAGCTCGCCGCGCCACCGTCCGCAGGAGTTCACGCCGCCCGGCCGAGGAGCACGAGACCGTGACGAGCGACGCGATAACCCGACCTGCACCCGCGGCCCCCGCCGCGGTGGGGCAGGTCAGGGCCCGGTGGGCCGGTCCCCACGCGGTGGCCGCCGGGCTGTTCCCCGTCTACCTGGTCCTGTCCGTCGGGCGGTTCCGCCGGATGGACTGGGCCTCCTGGGACCTGGGGATCTTCGAGCAGGCCATCCGGGCCTACGCCCACTTCCGGGAGCCCGTCGCCGATCTGAAGGGGCCCGGTGCCAACATCCTCGGGGACCACTTCAGTCCGATCATCGCGCTCGTCGCCCCCGTCTACCGGGTCTTCCCCGGGCCCGTGACCCTGCTCGTCGTGCAGGCCGCGCTGTTCGCGCTCTCCGCCGTGCCGGTCACCCGGGCCGCCGGGCGGCTGCTGGGCCGGCCGCGCGGGGTCGCGCTCGGGGTGGCGTACGGGCTGTCCTGGGGCGTCCAGCGGGCCGTCGAGTTCGACTTCCACGAGATCGCCTTCGCCGTGCCCCTGATCGCCTTCGCCCTGGAGGCGGTCCTGGCCCGGCGCTGGCGGGCCGCCCTGCTGTGGGGGCTGCCGCTGGTCCTCGTGAAGGAGGACCTCGGGTTCACGCTGGCCGCCCTGGCCGTGGTGGTGGCCTGGCGGGCGTGGCCCCTGGACCGGCGGGCCGTGCGCCTCGCGCTCGGTGTCGCCGCCGGGGCCACGGTCTTCGCGGTCCTCGTGTTCACCGTGTTCGTACCGGCCTTCGCCACCGCGGGCTACGGCTACTGGGACAAGATCGACGGCGACGGGCCGCTCGCGGGCCTCGGCACGAAGCTCGCCACCCTGGGCTGGGTCCTGATCCCCACCGCCGGGCTGCTCGCGCTGCGCTCGCCGCTGCTGCTGGTCGCCGCCCCCACCCTCGGCTGGCGGTTCCTGTCCGGGGACGACCACTACTGGTCCACCGACTGGCACTACAGCGCCGTGCTGATGCCCGTGGTGACCCTTGCCCTCGTCGACGCCGTCGACACCGTCCGGCGCGGCGATCGCCCGTGGCTGCGGGCGTACGCGCTCCAGCTGCCGACCGCCGTGCTCGCCGCCGGCCTGGCCCTGGCCGCGACCAGCATGCCGAGCGCCAAGCTGATGGAAGCCCGTACGTACGAGCGGCCGGCCCGCGTCGGCGCGATCGAGCGGCTCCTGGAGCGGATCCCCGACGGGGCGAGCGTCGAGGCGGACACCACGCCGCTGACCCGGCTGACCTCGCGCTGCCGCGTGTTCTGGATCGGCGGCACCCAGGGCGTGGTCCCGGACTGGATCACCATCGACAACGCCTCCAAGTGGGCCGGCGAGGACCCGACCGTCTACGCCGCCCAGCTGCACCCCGGCGAGCGGTTCACCGTGGTGGGCGAGGCCGAGGGCATCGTGCTGATGCGCCGCGGCTGACGCCGCCGCCGCCCGGTACAGCGGACGCGGCGCGGTACCGCGGACGCGGCGCGGACGATGACCCGGCGCGGACGCGGCGCGGCCCCGGGCCGGCCCTCTCGGGCGGGTCCGGGGCCGTCCCCCGTTGTCTCCCCCGTACGACCGCGCGGCGGTGCTACTCGCTCGCGATCGCGTTCAGTACGTTCATCCGCCCTGCCCGGAAGGCCGGGACCAGCGCGGCGAACAGGCCCACGAGGGCCGAGGCGGCGAACACCCCGAGGATCGTCGGCCAGGGGATCTCCAGCACCTTCAGGCCCTCCAGCGCGAGCAGCTGCTGCGCGCTGGCCCCCCAGCCCATGCCCAGTCCGAGGCCCAGCAGGGCGCCGAAGAGGGCGATGACCACGGACTCCAGGCGGATCATGCGGCGCAGCTGGCGGCGGGAGAGGCCGATGGCGCGCATCAGGCCGATCTCGCGGGTCCGCTCGACGACCGACAGGGCGAGGGTGTTCACGACGCCGAGGACGGCGACGACGATGGCGAGGCCGAGCAGCCCGTAGACCATGTTCAGCAGCTGGCCGACCTGGTCCTTCAGGGCCTGCTTGTAGTCGGCCTGGTTGAGCACCTTGTACTGCGGGTACTCCGCCAGCGCCGCCTTGACCTCCTTGTACGCGGCCGCGTCGGACTGCCCGTCCTTGGCGCTGGCCAGCAGCATGAAGGGGCGCGGCATCCGGTCGGCCGGGACGTTGGCCTCGGCGACGGCGGTGCTGATGTACTTCATGCCCTTGTCGAGGTTGCCCTCGTCGCTGGTGATCGCGGCAACCTTCAGCTTGACGGTGTTCCCGCCGGTGAAGGCGACCGTCAGCGCGTCGCCGAGCTTGATCCCGTGCGCGGTGGCGTACTCCGAGCCGACCGACATGGAGTCCTTGCCGTACGCCGCCGCGTGCTCGCCCGCGACCATCGTGCGCCGGATGTCCTGGGCGTACGCCGGGTCGGTGGCGCCGAGGCCCTCCCCCTTCTCGGTGGTGCCGTCCGGGGCGGTGACCGCCGCCTCGACCTCGCGGTAGGCGGTCACGTGGTCCAGGCCCGGGGCGGCGCGCAGCGCCTGTTCGGCCTGGGGCATGACGGGCTGCCCGGTCATGGAGTTGACGACGTAGTCCGCGCCGACCGACTTGTCGAGCTCGTCGGTGGCGGAGGCCACCATCGAGGAGCCGACCACCGACAGGCAGGCGACCAGGGCCAGGCCGATCATCAGCGCGGCGGCGGTGGCGCCGGTTCGGCGCGGGTTGCGCAGGGCGTTGCGTTCGGCGAGGCGGCCCACGGACCCGAAGGGCCGCAGGACGGCGCCGGAGAGCACCCGCACCACGCCGGCGGCGAGGAGCGGTCCGATGACGATGAAGCCGATGAGGGTGAAGACGACGCCCAGGCCGAGCCACAGCGATCCGGGTCCGGCCTCGTCGGCGGTGGTGGTGAGGTACAGCCCGGCGCCGCCGATGCCGGTGAGGGTCAGGCCGAGGACGGCGCGGACGATGCCGGCCTTGCGGTCGCCGGGGGTGCCGGACTCGCGCAGGGCTGCCATCGGGGAGACCTTGCCGGCCCGGCGGGCCGGGACGAAGGCGGCGACGACGGTGACGACGACGCCGAGGAAGACGCCTATGGCCGGGGTGGTCCAGGCGACGGTCAGGTCTTCGGTGGACAGGTGCATGCCCATCTGGCCCATGAGCTCCATGAGTCCGACGGCCAGGCCCACGCCCGCGCCGACGCCCAGGACGGAGCCCACGACGCCGAGGAGGAAGGCCTCGACGACGACGGACTTGAGGACCTGTCCGCTGTCGGCGCCGATGGCGCGCATCAGCCCGATCTCGCGGGTCCGCTGGGCGACCAGCATCGAGAAGGTGTTGAAGATGAGGAAGATGCCGACGAGGAAGGCGATCCCGGCGAAGCCGAGCATCACGTACTTCATGACGTCGAGGAAGGCGCCGACGTCCTTGCGGTTGGCGTCCGCGGCCTCCTTGGAGGTCTGCAGCTTGTAGGTGTCAGCGCCGACGGCGGCGGCGACGTTCGCCTTGAGCTGCTCGTCGCTCACCCCGTCCTTCGCGGTGACGTTGACGTGGGTGAAGGCGCCGGCGGCGCCGAGCAGCTGCCGCTGCGCGGTGGCGGTGTCGAAGTAGACGACGGCCGCGCCCGGGTTGGTGACGGTGAAGGCGGCGAGGCCGGTGATGGTGGCGCGGATGTCACCGGTGACGGCGATGGTGCGCAGCTCGTCGCCGATCCCCAGACCGTGCTTCTTCGCGGTGTCGGCGTCGACCATCACCTCGGTGGGGCCGCGCGGCGCGTGACCGGCGGTGATCTTCATGGACTTGAGCTCGTTGTCGTTCCAGTTGCCCGCGATGGTCGGGGCGCCGGTGGTCGAGCCCATGTTCTCGTTCTTGGAGTTGACCACCGTGACGGACATCGAGAGGACGCCGCCCTCGGCGCTCTTGACGCCCTCGGCCGCGGCGACCTTCCCGACGACCGCGCCGTCCAGCACCTCGGGCTTGCCGCGGTCGGGGGTCTCCTCCCCGTCCACGGCCGACTTCGGGCTGACGGTCACGTCGGAGTTGGTGACGGCGAAGAGCTTGTCGAAGGTGGTGTTCATCGTGTCGGTGAACACCAGCGTGCCGCAGACGAAGGCGACGGACAGCAGGACAGCGACGGCGGAGAGCGCCATCCGCCCCTTGTGCGCGACGAAGTTGCGCCGCGAGGTCTTCAGGACCATGCCGCTCATGAGGTCCGCCCGCGCGCGTCGAAGTCCTTCATGCGGTCGAGGACCTGCTCGGCGGTGGGCCCGTACATCTCGTCGACGATGCGGCCGTCGGCGAGGAAGACGACGCGGTCCGCGTAGGAGGCGGCGACCGGGTCGTGCGTGACCATGACGATGGTCTGGCCGAGCTCGTCGACCGAGCGGCGCAGGAACCCGAGGATCTCGGCGCCGGCCCGGGAGTCCAGGTTTCCGGTCGGCTCGTCACCGAAGATGATCTGCGGCCGGGCGGCGAGGGCGCGGGCGACCGCCACGCGCTGCTGCTGGCCGCCGGAGAGCTCGGTGGGCCGGTGCTTCAGGCGCCCGGCGAGACCCACGGTCTCCACGACCCGGTTCAGCCACTCCGCGTCGGGGCGGCGTCCCGCGATGTCCATGGGGAGGGTGATGTTCTCCAGGGCGTTCAGCGTGGGCAGCAGGTTGAAGGCCTGGAAGATGAAGCCGATCCGGTCGCGCCGCAGCTGCGTGAGCTTCTTGTCCTTGAGGCCGGTGATCTCGGTGTCGTCGAGGTGGATCTGACCGCTGGTCACCGTGTCGAGTCCGGCGAGGCAGTGCATCAGCGTGGACTTGCCGGACCCCGAGGGGCCCATGATCGCGGTGAACTGTCCGCGGCGGATGTCCACGTCCACCTCGTCCAGGGCGACGACGCGCGTCTCGCCGGAGCCGTAGGCCTTGACGACCTTCCGCGCCCGGGCCGCGACGGCTTCATGCCCTCCAGTGCCTCCGTGCCTGGTCTCGGTCATAGCCGTTGTCACGGTGCTTCTCCTCGGTAGGTGTGCGTCGTCCGCGTGCATGCGTCGCCGTCGTGAAGTCTGGTGGGGCCGGGGGTGCGGCGCGCTGGTGCCCGTCGCCGTATCCGCCCGGGGGTTAACCCCACCCCCCGGAGCTCCCGGCCCATGTGAACCAGTTAAGGACGCGGTGGGACCCCGCACCTCATCCGCCAGGACGAAAGACCCCTGGCCCCTTCTGCGGAGCACCCCCTAGGGGTTCTCCGACCTCCGGCGGAGAGGGTCTGGGGGATACCACCCGGTACGCCGCCGGTGAGAAGGTGTTCCCCGCAACTGTGTGCAGGCGGAAGGAATCCGGTGGGGTCAGGGGAGGGCGCGGGCACCGCCGCGGCCGGGACGGCCGCGGGAGGGGCGACGGCGGGCGGGGCGACGGCGGGAACGGCCGCGGGCCGGCCGCCCTCGGCGGTGGTCGCCTCGCTGATGCTCTGCATGTCCCTGGTCGCCCTGGACAGCACCATCGTCGCGACCGCCGTCCCGCAGATCGTCGGCGACCTCGGCGGCTTCTCCGTGTTCTCCTGGCTGTTCTCCGGCTACCTGCTGGCGGTCACCGTCACCCTGCCCGTGTACGGGAAGCTGGCGGACACCTTCGGCCGCAAACCGGTCCTCCTCTTCGGGATCGGCCTCTTCCTCGTCGGCTCGCTGCTGTGCGGGCTCGCCTGGAACATGGGTGCGCTGATCGCCTTCCGGATCGTCCAGGGGCTGGGCGGCGGAGCCCTCCAGGGCACGGTCCAGACCCTGGCCGCCGACCTCTACCCCTTGAAGGACCGGCCGCGGATCCAGGCCCGCATGTCCGCCGTGTGGGCCGCCTCGTCCGTGGCCGGCCCGGCGGTCGGCGGGCTGCTCGCCGCGTACGCCCACTGGCGCTGGATCTTCCTGCTCAACCTGCCGCTGGCCGCGCTCGCCCTGTGGATGGTCGCCCGCCACCTGGTGCAGCCCGTACGGTCCCCCGGGCGCCGGGGGCCGGTCGACTGGGCCGGGGCGCTCGCCGTGTTCGCCTGCGGCGGGGTGCTGCTCTTCGCGCTGGTCCAGGGCGGGGTGGCCTGGCCCTGGCTGTCCGCGCCCTCGCTGGGCCTGCTGGCCGGGAGCGCGGTGCTGGCCGCGGTGGTGGTGTGGGTGGAGCGCCGGGCGGCGGAGCCGATCCTGCCCGGCTGGGTGTGGCGGCGGCGCACCATCGCCGCCGTGAACCTGGCGATGGCGGTGTTCGGGCTGCTGATGGTCGCCCCGATGGTGTTCATGCCGACGTACGCCCAGTCCGTACTGGGGCTCGACCCCATCGCCGCCGGGTTCGTGATGTCCGTGATGACCCTGAGCTGGCCGCTGTCCGCCGCCCTCAGCCAGCACGTCTACCGGCGCATCGGGTTCCGGAACACCGCGGCCGTGGGGATCTCCCTGGCCGCCGTGATCCTGTACTCCTTCACCCTGCTCCCGCACCCCGCCCGCCCCTGGCAGCCCGCGCTGGTCATGCTGGTGCTGGGGGCGGCCCTCGGCCTCTTCCAACTGCCGCTGATGATCGGGGTACAGGCCACCGTGGGCTGGGCGGAGCGGGGCACCGCCACCGCCTCGGTGCTGTTCTGCCGGCAGGTCGGCCAGAGCGTCGGGGCGGCCCTCCTCGCGGCCGTCGCCAACGCCACCCTCGCGTCCCGGCTGGCGGGCGCCTCCGCCCCCGGGCTGCCGGACGGCCTGGACGACGTGGCGAAGGCACTGGAGCGGCCGGAGCTGCTCCCCCCGGCCGCCGCCGAGGAGCTGCGCGCGGCCGTGGCCGCCGCCGTCGACCACATCTTCCTCGGGGCGGCCGTGGCCGCCCTCGTCGCGCTGCTGATCCTGCTGCTGGCGGCCCCGCGGAGGTTCCCCGTCCTCCCGGAGGACTGAGGGGGCCGGAGGGCCACGGTCCGGGTTGTCATGAACCGATCCGATGGGTGACCCTCGTGCCCAGGACCGTTTTCCGGGGGGATCACATGGCTTCCGCACTCTTCGCCCTTGCGCTGCTCGTCGCGCTGGCCGGGCCGCTCGCCCTGCGGCTGCGCCGCAGCCCGGGCTTCGTCACCGGCCGCGACGGCCGGCTCTCCACCTCCACCGTGCTGGCCCTGGCGTGGACGGTGACCCTGTTCTGGCTGCTCCTCGCCCTCCTCGCGTACGGGCTCACGGCGGGCGGCGGCATCGGCTGGTTCCAGGGCGAGCACGGCCCGCTGTCCACCCTGACGTCGGTCTACCTGCCGCTGCTCGGCGGCCCGTACGTGGCGATGATCGCCGCGAAGACGGTCGTGGGCCTGCGCGTGGAGAACGGCACCATGGCCAAACCGGCCCCCAAGCCGACCGCGTCGGGGCGGCGCCCGCTGCGGGAGCTCATCGCGAACGACAGCGGCCGGACCGACCTCGTCGACCTCCAGTACGTCGCGCTCAGCGCCGTCACCATGCTCTACGTGGTGCTCTTCTTCCTCTCCGACGTCGGCGGCGGACTGCCGCGCCTGCCCCACGAGATCTGGGCGCTGACCGGCGCGCCCGCGGGGGCGTACCTGGTGAACAAACTGGCCATCCGCGCCACCCCGGTGATCACCGACGTCCGCGTCCACGACGGGCTGCTCACCGTCGAGGGCGGCGGCTTCGCCCCCGGCCCGGCGGGCCAGGCGACCCGCGTCACGGTGGACGAGACCGTGCTCCCGGCGGCGGCGGACCCGCTGACCGGCGCCCTGACCGCGCCGCTCCCGGGCGCCGCGACGGCGCCGTTCACCGTGGTCGTCACGGCCCGCGGCCTGCGCAGCGACCCGTACTGCTACGAGGGGGCACCGGCGCAGGCCGCCCCGGCTCCGTAGCCGGGGGCGCCGCCGCGGCGGCCACGTGCGGCGGCTACTTGTGGCGGCTACTTGTGGCGGCTACGCACGGCGGCTACTTGTGGCGGGCGTAATAGCGGGCCACCCGGGCCCGGTTGCCGCACGCCGCCGCCACGCACCAGCGCCGGCGCGGATGCGCGGGCAGGAACAGCAGCACGCAGTCCTGGGCCTCGCACGCCCGCACCGCCGCCACCCGGGGGTCGGTCAGCAGCTCGGCGACCGCCCCGGCCAACTCCGCGGCGAGCCGCAGGGGCGGTGCGGCGTCCCGGCGCGACACCGCCGCCAGGCCCGTCTCCGCGTCCCAGAGCAGCTCGCGGCGCACCGGCGCGGCCGCCAGGGCCGCGTTCAGCGCGCGCAGGGCGCCGGCCGGCGGACGCGCGCCGTGGCGCACGGCCTCCAGTGCCGGGCGCGCGGCCTCCCGTACGCCCGCCACGGCGGCCACCTCGGCCGGGCCCACGGCGGCGACCGGGGTCAGCCGCCCGGCCTGCGTCGCCAGCCAGGCGGCGAGACCGGACGGCCCCGCGACGAGGTCGTCCCCGGCGGTACGGGTGTTGAGGAGGTCCAGGGCGAGGGGCTCACCGGTGAGCGGGAAGGTCACTGTCACCTGACTAATGCTACTCCCCCCTCTTGACCCATTAGCAAAAAGCGGGCAAGACTAATGGGACCAAGACCCAAGGAGCCATGTGATGACCGCTCTCCGCACCGCTGTTCCGTCCGTCCGGCACCTCGACGTCGAGGTGGACGGCGTCCGCGTCGCCTACCGCGAGAGCGGCCCCGCCGACGGCCCGGTCCTGCTGCTCCTGCACGGGTTCCCCACCTCCTCGCACCAGTTCGCCCGCCTGATGGACGCGCTCGGGGACACCCCGTACCGGCTGATCGCACCCGACTACCCCGGCTCCGGCCGCACCGGGGCCCCGGCCGGTTTCACGTACACCTTCGACCGGCTCGCCGACGTCGTGGAGGGCTTCGCCGACGCCCTCGGCCTGGACCGGTTCGCCCTCTACGTCTTCGACTTCGGCGCGCCCGTCGGCCTCCGGGTCGCCGCGCGGCGGCCGGAGCGGGTGACGGGCCTGATCGTGCAGAACGGCAACGCCTACGAGGAGGGCCTCTCGGACGCGGCCCGCGCCTTCGCCGGCCTGCGCCGCGAGGTCCCGGGCGACGAGGAGCGCGTCCGCGGCCTGTTCACCGCGGAGGGCACCCGCTTCCAGTACGAGACCGGCGTCGCCGACCCCGGCCTCCTCTCCCCCGACGGCTGGACCCTCGACGTCCACTACCTCGGCCTGCCGGGCCGCGCCGACGCCCAGGCCGACCTGGCCTTCGACTACGCCTCGAACGTCGCCCACTACCCCGTCTGGCAGGCCTGGCTGCGCTCGGCGGGCCTGCCGGTGCTGGTCGTCTGGGGTGCGGGAGACCCCTTCTTCACCCCGGCGGGCGCCGAGGCGTACCGCCGGGACGTGCCGGACGCGGAGGTCCACGTCTTCGACGGCGCGGGCCACTTCGCCCTGGAGACCCACCTTCCGGAGATCGCCCCGCTGATCGCCGCGTTCCTCGCGAAACTCCCCTGACCGACGCGCCGGACCTTCCGGCCGTGCCCCGACGCGCGGGGCGGGCTCTGGGTCCCGACGCGCAACCCGGTCTGCGGCAGACCCCGGCCCGCGTCGCCCGGCAGCCGCGCGCGTCCGGCCCCGCTCCGCGTCGGCCGATCCGCCCGGCAACCGTACGCACCCGGCCCGGCCCGGGTCCCGAGGGATCCCGGACGGGGCCGTCGGCGTCCGGCCCGCCCCCGGCACGCGTCGGCCGAGCCTCCGGCAGGGAACGCGCGGCGGCTCAGCCCTCCGCCGGGGCCCGGCCCGCCGGGGCCCGGCCCGTCAGGGCCGCCAGGCTGGAGCGGACGTGGTTCATGTGGGCCCGCATCTCCTCCTGGGACTCCGCGTGCTCCCGCAGGACCCGCTCCGTCTCCCGGCCCACGCGCTCCTCCTGGACCCTGGCCTCCGCGATCACCTCGGCGGCCGCCGCCTCGGCGTCCTCCTGCCCGTGCCGCGCCGACTCCTCCGCCTCGGCGAACGCGCGCCGCGCCTCGGCCAGCCGTGCCTCCGCGTGCCGTTCCAGCTCCGCCTGGCGCGCCGCCAGCTCCGCGTCCCGCGCCGCCAGCTCCCGCTCGGAGGCGTCCCACCGGTCCGTCTGCTCCTGCTCGCGCTCCGCCAGCAGTGCTTCCGACCGCCGCCGCATCCCGTCCAGCGCGGCCTGGCCCTCCGCGCGCCACGCCTCCGCGTCGTCCCGTGCCCCCGCCCGCGCGTCGTCCGCCTCCCGCTGCGCGCGCAACAGTCCCTGCCGGGCCCGTACCTCGGTCTGCTCGCGTACCGCCTCCGCGTCGTGGCGGGCCAGCCCCGCGACCCGCTCGGCGTGCGCGCCGGCCGCGTCGCGGATCTGGGCCGCGTCCGCCCGCGCGTCCGCCCCCAGCGCCCGCGACTCCTCCTGCGCGAGCAGCAGGATCCGCCGGGCCCGCTCGCTCAGCTCGTCGTACGTCTGCGGGGCCAGCCCGGCCACCTCCTCGCGGAGCCGCGCCGCCTCCCCCTCCATCTGCTTGGCCAGGACGGTCAGCCGTGCCACCCGCTCCCAGGCCTCGTCACGGCTGCCGGAGAGCCGGGCGAGATACCGGTCGACCTCTTCCGTGCGGTAGCCGCGGCCGCGCACGGTCGCAATGGGTGCACTCATCCTGGAAGCGCCTCTCTCGCGGGGATTCCTGTCAAGGATGCGTCATTTGCGAGCAGAAGCCGGAATGGCCGGGCCGAGACCCTGTTCGAAGGTCTCGCCCCGGCCATTCAACCGATCTTCGGATCAGCCCGTGATCACAGCAGTCCGTCCCACATCTGCTCCAGCAGCACCGACCACCAGTTCTCCGGCGACGCCAGCGCGGCGCTGTCGAGCCCCGCCAGATTCGCCTGGAAATCGACGGTCCAGCGGCCCGCCTGCTCCGGCGTCAGATGCTGTCGCAGCCGCCACATGTGACCCAGCATCGCCAGGGACCGTACGAACTGCGGCAGGCTGGAGTTCACGAACTGCGGCGGGACCGGGGCGCCGCCCGGACCGCCCTCCACCGGCACCGCCACGATGCTCGCGGTCCCGTACTGCACGCAGAGCGCCTTGCCGAAGTCGCTGCCGACGACGAGGTACGAGCCCGCGTCCGACGCCGGCTGCACCTGTCGCTGCCCGGCCAACTCGGCCAACGTCGGCACGGGCTGGCCCGGAACCGCCTGGCCCCAGAAGAACGGCCCGAAGTCGACGGGTACGCCCGCCCACATCAGGGTCTGCGCCACGATCTCCGGCACGCCCTGCCGGGACACGGCCCGCTGCTCGAAGCGGAACACGCCCTGCGGGCCGAAGGCCCCCGCCAGTTCCTGCGCGATCGCGTCCAGCGGGATCGCCGGCTGGAGCGGAACCTGCGGCAGGGGGGCCCGCACCGGCGCGGGGCGCGCCGGGCCGTCGGCCACCTGGTGCAGCTCCCCCTGGTGGGTGAGCAGGTGCCGCATGCCCTGCTGGCGGCCCGCGTGGTCCGTCCCGTACGGGGCCACGCTGGTGATCCGCACCTGAGGCCAGGTCTCCCGGATCATCCGGGCGCAGTAACCGCCGGGCAGTTCGCAGGACGCCAGCTCGGTGTGCAGCTCCAGCACCTGCTGCGGCGGCACGTTCATCGCGCGGAGCTCGTACAGGATCTGCCACTCCGGGTGCGGCGTACCCGGCGCCGAGCGGCGGATCAGCTGCTGCTCGGAGCCGTCGGGCGCGCGGTAGCGGAGCACCGCCTGGTAGCCGGGACCCACCGTGGGCGCGCCGGTGGGCACCGGCGGCGGCGCCGCGGGTCCGCCCGGCGGCGGGCCGGGGGGCGCGGGCGCCCGGCCCACGGCGGGCCCGGCCAGCATGGTCGCGGCGTGGTCGATCCCGCCGGCCGGGGTGCCGGGGGCACCCGGCGGACCGGGCGGCTGCGGCACACCGGGGCCGGCCAGCATCGTCGCCGCGTGGTGCGCTCCCCCGCCGGGAGCACCCGGCGGACCCGGAGGAGCAGGCGGCTGACCCGCACCGGGCGCACCGGGTGCGCCGGGCGGCCCCGGGGGCTGCGGCACACCGGGGCCGGCCAGCATCGTCGCCGCGTGGTCGAAGCCGCCGGCCGGGGTGCCGGGGGCACCCGGCGGACCGGGCGGCTGCGGCACACCGGGACCGGCCAGCATCGTCGCCGCGTGGTGCGCTCCCCCGCCGGGAGCACCCGGCGGACCCGGAGGAGCAGGCGGCTGACCCGTACCCGGAACCCCGGGACCGGCCAGCATCGTCGCGGCATGGTTCGCCCCGGCACCAGGGGCGCCCGGGGAACCGGGGGCGGCGGGCGGCTGCCCGCCGCCCGAAGCACCGGGCGCGCCGGGAGCACCGGGCGGGCCCGGCGGCATGGGCGTGTGGCCGGAGCCGCGCGAGCCCGGCCGGGAGATCTGGGCCTTGCTGGTCGGCGCGTCGGCGATGTCGCCCGCCTGGGACCCGAGCGCGGGCCCGACCGCCGTGGCCGGGAGCCGGCTCCCCCCGGCCATGAGCCTGGTCTGCGCCTCCGGGGCCACCCCGGAGGGGGGCCCGTCCTCCAGGTCCGACCCGGAGAGCGGGGGCGCGAACACGGTCGCGGGCAGCGGCACGGACGCGTCGTCCGCCCCGGGGGTCACGTCGGTACCGGCCCAGGGCGTCGCCCCGGACGGCACGGCCGACGGGACACCGTCGTTGGCGGTCGGCTCGTACGGGATCTCGCCCCCGCGCCGCAGCGGCACCGCGTCCACGGACGCCGGCGGACCGCCGGCGGGCTCCGCCGAGGCCGCCGCAGCGGGCACGGAGGCCTCCGGGTCCACCGCATCCGGCGAGGAGAAGGAAGAAGAAGGGGAGGAAGAGGAAGAGGAAGAGGAAGACGACGAGGACGCCGGTCCCCGCGGGATCCCGGCCCGGTCCGCCGCCTCCTGCAGCCACTCCGGCGGACTCAGCATGAACGAGGTCTGCTCCGAGTCGATCCGCGGCGGCGGAACGGAGGCCTCCGATGCCGCGGCCACGGCCGTCGCCCCGTACTCCTCCTCGTACCGGCGGATCACCTCACCCACCGGCAGCCCCGGCCACAGCGTCACCTCCCCGCTGTCCCGGGCGATGACCAGCCGCTGCCGGCCGCCCCCGGACACCGGACCGGCCGCCCGGTCCTCCGCCCACACCACGAACCCGAGCCCGAACTCCCGGACCCGCACCTCGCGGTGCTGGTAACCGGGCACGTCCCCGTTGATCCACTCCTCGGCGCGCTCCTGCGCCTGCGCAAACGTCACCACCGCGCCGTCACCCCTCATCCGAACCGGCGAGCGCCACGGGAACCGACCGTGCGAATCCGCCGTCCACCATCAGACCGGCCACCGTCTCCAGCTCCGGCGGATTGCCCGCGAGCCGCTCCAGGAAGGCATCGAAATCAGCGCCGCACGGCAGCAACAACCGCTCCACGCGCTCCTGCACCGACCATCCGTCCCGGTCGCGGGCGTCGTCGTACGGGGAGAACCACACCGAACCGGTGCCCTCGCCCCTCACCTTCAGCGCGAGCAGCCCGCCCTGGACGAAGGCCACGCACAGGTAGTCCTTCGTCAGGTGGTCCCGCAGGCACTTGTTGACGTACACGAGGTCGTTGACCGACGCCTCCTCGCGCACCGTGAAGAACGGCTGGTCCACCAGCAGACCGAGGTCCACGTCCAGGCCCGCGCCGACCGGCGCGCAGCCGCCCGCGGCCTTCAGGAACGAGCGGTACGCCTCCGGCAGCCGGTAGCCGAGGTCCTCCTCGACGCCCTGCACCTGCTCCTCGGACACCGACACCACCGACTTCGGCAGCCCCAGGTGCACCGGGCGCACTTCCTGGAGGGCCCGCGTCCCGCGCTTGTCGTGGTCCACCGGAGCCGTCGCCAGTCCCGCGTGGTGCCGCAGCAGCGCCTTCACCTCGACCGGGACCAGCTCCATGCGCCGCGAACCCGACACGTGGTGCCAGGTCCAGCCGTGCGGGGTCGCCACCGGCCCGACCGTGTCCCACAGCTCGTGCCCGGCGGCCCGCATCGCGGCGTTCGCGGACACGCAGTCCGTCAGCCGCAGCTCGTCCACGCCGAAGCCCTCGGGGGGGTCGGCGATCTCGACCGCCGCGCGCGCGTAGGCGGAGAAGTCCGGATGGCCGTTGCCGTCCATCCGCACACCGTGGGGATGCCGAGCGGCCCGGACGGGGTCCGGGAAATGCACGACCTGCCCCGAGTAAGCGGCGTTGGGTGGCGCGGCCTGCTGCCCGAGCCGACCTGTCGTCATGGCGGTAGCCCCCTGCTGGATCTGGCTGGTTCGCCACAGCCTATGCGCTGGGGCAAGAGGCTCACCCGCGCGTAGGCCACGCCTCCGGGCTCGGGCCAGGAACATCCGAATTGATACGAAAATTCGACCCCGCTTCCGCATGACAGGTGACATTTGGCAGGCTGTCCCCGCGGCACGGGGGCGTGCGCGACAGCGGCCACCACCGCCGCCACGGGAGGGAAAGCGCGACCATGCACCACACGGCAACACGGCCGGATCCGGCCGAGACCGCCGCGGGAGTCCCGGGAACACCGGGAGACCGAGCGGCGGCGCAAGCACCCGAAGGCACACCGGCACAGGAAGGGACGAGGCCCACGCAAGAGCGGGAAACGGCACCGGAAGGCCGGGGAGCACCCGCGGGCGCCGCCGAGGCGGGCGGTCCCGCCGGCGATCCCCGCCTGCGCTGGGGTAGCGCCGACGGCCGGCCGACCCCGCCCGTCCTGCGGTTCCGCCGCGACGGGATCCTGCCCACGGTCGCCGCCGCCCTCTCCGTACGCGGCGAGACCCTCACCGGCACCGCGGGCAAGGCCGACCAGCCCCCCGCACTGCACCCCCTCGTCCAGGACTTCCTCGACACCCTCACCAGCGGCCAGCGCGAACGGTTCACCGGCCGATGTCCGGAGGCGCTCCTCCTCTCCCGCCACCTGGCGGCCGTCGAGGGCGCCCGCTCCAAGCGCGCCTCCCGCAAGCCCCTGGCCGCCAGCGAGGCCCGCCGCTCCCTCAAGCACGCGAAGATCACCGCCCGCCGCATCCGTGAGGACGGCGACCCCCTCCACGGCAGCTACGCACCCCCCTGCCGCTCCTGCGAGGCCCTCCTAGCCCACTTCGGCGTACGCTCCGTCGACCTCACCCCAGCCGAGTAGCCATGACCAGCACCTCCGCGTCCTACGACCGCTCCTCGGCCACCCGCTTCCCGGTCGCCGTGAACTCCGCCCTGCGCATCGCCGGCTGGGAACCCGGCCGCTGGGACATCAAGCAGGCCGAGTACTGGGCCGACGCACTCCGGGACCACACCACCCCCGCCGGGCACCGGCACACGGTGTTCCCGGCCGCCGTCGAGGCCTGGGCCGAATTCGGCGGCCTCACGGTCACCGCCCCGGGCCCGGGCCGCCAGATAGCGCCGGTCCCCGTCCGGATCGACCCGCTCACCGGCCTGCACCTGGCCCGTACGTTCGCCGACCTCGGCCGCGCCCTGTCCACCACGCTCTGCCCGCTCGGCGTCGAGTCCGACGGCGGCTCCCACCTCGCGGTCGACGCCGAGGGCCGGGTGTACGGCATCGACCACACCGGCGACTGGTACCTCGGGGCGAGCGTGGACGAGGCCCTGACGCTCCTCCTGACGGGCCTCCAGCCCACCCGCCTCACCACCGGCTGACCGGCGGGGGGCGGGCAGGGCCGGGGGCCGGGGCCGGACGGGGACCCTCCGCCGAGGCCGCGCCCAGGCGGGCGGGACCGTCCGCCGAGGCCGCGCCTAGCGGACCGGCAGGACCGCCGACACCTTGAAGCCGCCCTCGTCCGTCGGCCCCGACACGAAGACCCCGCCCAGCCCGAGCACCCGCTCCCGCATCCCGACGAGCCCGTTGCCCCCGCTCGGCAGCCCGTGCTCGGCGGAGGAGCCGTCGCAGGGCCCGTTCTCCACCTGCATCGCGACCTCCCCGTCGCGGTGCGCGAGCCGCACCACGACGCGTGCGCCCGGGGCGTGCTTGTGGCAGTTGGTCAGCGCCTCCTGCACCACCCGGTACGCCGTCTGTTCCACCTCCGCCGCGTACGCCGCCCCCTCGCCGTGCACCACCATCTCCACGGCCATCCCGGCCGTCCGCGACTGTCCGACCAGCGTCTCCAGCTCGCCGAGCGTGGGTCCGTCCTCGACGCTCCCGGCCGGCGCCGCGGTCACGGCCGCGGCGGCCGCCACGGGCGCCGGGGCCGGCTTCGGCTTCCCGGCGGCCCGCAGCACGCCGAGCATCTCCCGCAGCTCGGTCAGCGCCTGACGCCCCATGTCCCCCACCAGGGCGGCGTTCTTCGCGGCCCGCGCCGGGTCCTTCAGCGCCACCGCCTCCAGCGCCGCGGCGTGCACCACCATCAGGCTGACCCGGTGCGCGACCACGTCGTGCATCTCCCGCGCGATCCGGGTCCGCTCCTCGGTCCGGGCCCACTCGGCCCGCTCCTCCGCCCGGTCGGCCAGCAGCGACAGTTCCCGTTCCAGGGAGTCCGCGCGTTCCTGGAGGCTCTCCATGAGCCGCCGCCGGGCCCCGATGTACAGCCCGAACAGCACGGGCGGCACGGTCAGCGCCACCGCCACGAACCCGGACAGCACCACCACCAGCGTCGGATCGGCCTCCACGTCCCCGCGGGTCCGCATGTACATCACCGCGAAGGTCGCGGCGAGCGACATGGAGGTCAGCGTCGCGATGATCCGCCGGGGCACCTCGGAGGAGGCCAGCGTGTACAGCCCCACCACTCCGAGCAGGAACCCCATCGAGGCCGGCGCCACGGCGATCCCGACCAGCACCACGGCGATCGGCCAGCGCCGCCGCAGCACGATCACGGCGCCCACCACGATGCCGAACAGCACCCCCACCGCGATCGGCAGCCCCGCCTCGCGCGCGAAGAGCACGCCCTCCCACCCGCACTCGACGACGGACAGCCCGCCGAGCGTCAGGTCCATCCATAGGTCCCGGCGCCGCACCCACCACAAAGGCGGCCCAGCCCGGCCTTTCACTTCCCCCGTACCGGTCATGCGCTCCACCCTAGCCAGCGCCCCCAGCACGCCCGCCACCGGAATTCCCGCACACCGCCGGTCATCGCACGAACCGCAGGAACATCGGCGACACCTGTCGCGGTCGTCTCGCGGTGCGCGTCCTGCAAGGTGGCGATCCATACCGTCGCGTTGAGGGGTGGTGGTGCGGCATAGTAGGTGCCGTCGACTCGACCATGAAGCCGCAATGTCCGGTTTAGTCGCAAATAATCCCCTGTGGTGTAATTGGCAGCACTGAGGCTTTTGGTGCCTTATGTCCGGGTTCGAGTCCTGGCGGGGGAGCCTTGCACGTTCGGGTCCTGACCTCCACGGTCGGGACCCGCCTTCGTGGGGGGCCTCGGGCCCCCCGCTATCCTTCACGGGTCCACCCCCGAAGCCGAAGGGCCCACCCGTGAGCGCCAACCGCCCGGCAGCCGTCGTCGTACTCGCAGCGGGGGAAGGCACCCGCATGAAGTCGGCCACCCCCAAGGTCCTGCACGAGATCTGCGGGCGCTCGCTCGTGGGTCACGTCGTCGCCGCCTCCCGCGAGCTGGACCCCGACCACCTCGTCGTCGTCGTCGGACACGCCCGCGAGCAGGTCACCGCGCACCTCTCCACCGTCGACGCCGAGGTCCGCACCGCCGTCCAGTACGAGCAGAACGGCACGGGCCACGCGGTCCGGATGGCCCTGGAGGAGCTCGGCGGGAACGTCACCGGCACCGTGATCGTCGTCTGCGGCGACACCCCGCTGCTGACCGGCGAGACGCTCCGCCGGCTCGCGGACACGCACGAGGCCGACGGCAACGCCGTCACCGTGCTCACCGCCGAGGTGCCCGACTCCACCGGCTACGGGCGGATCATCCGGGGCGCCGACGGCGCCGTGACCGGCATCGTCGAGCACAAGGACGCCACCGACGCCCAGCGCGCCGTCCGCGAGATCAACTCCGGGGTCTTCGCCTTCGACGGCACCCTCCTCGCGGACGCCCTCGGCAAGGTCCGGACCGACAACAGCCAGGGCGAGGAGTACCTCACCGACGTCCTCGGCATCCTGCGCGAGGCCGGGCACCGCGTCGGCGCCTCGGTCGGCGGCGACCACCGCCAGATCCTCGGCATCAACAACCGCGTGCAGCTCGCGGAGGCCCGCGCGCTGCTGAACGCGCGCCTGCTGGAGCAGGCCATGCTCGCGGGCGTGACGGTCGTGGACCCGGCCAGTACGTTCGTGGACGTGACCGTCACCTTCGGGCAGGACGCGCTGATCCACCCCGGCACCCAGCTTCTCGGCGCCACGCACGTCGCGGAGCGGGCGGAGGTGGGCCCCAACACCCGCCTCAAGGACACGACCGTCCACGCGGGCGCCCGCGTGGACAACACGGTGGCCGACAGCGCGGTCGTGGGCGAGTCGGCGACCGTGGGGCCGTTCGCGTACCTGCGCCCGGGCACGCACCTCGGCGCGAAGGCCAAGGCCGGCACGTACGTCGAGATGAAGAACGCGACGATCGGCGAGGGCACCAAGGTGCCGCACCTCTCGTACGTGGGCGACGCGACGATCGGCGAGTACACCAACATCGGCGCGGCCAGCGTGTTCGTGAACTACGACGGCGAACACAAGCACCACACGACCATCGGCTCGCACTGCAAGACGGGCTCGGACAACATGTTTGTGGCACCCGTCACCATCGGGGACGGCGCCTACACGGCGGCCGGCTCCGTGATCACCAAGGACGTGCCGCCCGGCGCCCTGGCCGTGGCCCGCGGCCAGCAGCGCAATATCGAGGGGTGGGTGGCCCGCAAGCGCCCGGGCAGCGCCGCCGCGGCCGCGGCGCATTCGGCGGCCCCGGAGGACCCCGGCCACCACTGAGGTGAACTGACCGGAAACAGGGGCGCCCGCGACGGCGTACCGTGATAGGTGCACGCAATTCGGCTGGCTCACCGTGTGCGGGACGGACGCACGCGGGGGCGAGCAGCTTTCAACACGTCTGAGGAGACAGTGCTGTGACCGGGATCAAGACGACCGGCGAGAAGAAGCTGATGCTCTTCTCCGGCCGCGCCCACCCCGAGCTGGCCGAGGAGGTCGCACACCAGCTGGGAGTCGGCCTCGTGCCGACCAAGGCTTTCGACTTCGCGAACGGCGAGATCTACGTCCGCTTCCAGGAGTCGGCTCGCGGCGCGGACTGCTTCCTGATCCAGAGCCACACGGCTCCGATCAACAAGTGGATCATGGAGCAGCTGATCATGATCGACGCGCTGAAGCGCGCGTCGGCACGTTCCATCACCGTGATCGTCCCGTCCTACGGCTACGCCCGCCAGGACAAGAAGCACAAGGGCCGCGAGCCGATCTCGGCCCGCCTGATCGCCGACCTGCTGAAGACCGCGGGTGCGGACCGCATCCTCACGGTCGACCTGCACACGGACCAGATCCAGGGCTTCTTCGACGGCCCGGTGGACCACCTTTCGGCCCTGTCGGTCCTCGCGGACTACGTCGGCGCCAAGGTGGACCGCACGAAGCTGACGATCGTCTCCCCGGACGCCGGCCGCGTGCGCGTGGCCGACCGCTGGTGCGACCGTCTGGACGCGCCGCTGGCCATCGTGCACAAGCGACGTGACAAGGACGTCGCCAACCAGGTGACCGTCCACGAGGTCGTCGGCGAGGTCAAGGGCCGCGTCTGCGTCCTGGTCGACGACATGATCGACACCGGTGGCACCATCTGCGCCGCGGCCGACGCGCTCTTCGCGCACGGCGCGGAGGACGTCATCGTGACGGCCACGCACGGCATCCTGTCGGGCCCGGCCGCCGACCGCCTGAAGAACTCCAAGGTCAGCGAGTTCGTGTTCACGAACACCCTGCCGGACCCGTCCGACCTGGAGCTCGACAAGATCACGGTGCTCTCGATCGCCCCGATGGTCGCCCGCGCGGTGCGCGAGGTCTTCGAGGACGGTTCGGTCACCAGCCTGTTCGAAGAGCAGCAGTAACCGTTCGCCAGCGGACGCGGTAGATCCTTTTTGGTACGGCCTCCCCCGCCGGGTACACTCCATGAGTTGCTCGGCGAGGGAGGCCGTACCTGTTTCCGGTACGGATGCTCCGTTATCGACGCGCTCTTCGTAGCAGGCCGTTCCGGCCGGGTGACCAGTCCGTTCTTCCGTCACCCCACGAGGAGTGAGCATGTCCGAGGTCAAGCTTTCCGCCGAGGTCCGCACGTCGTTCGGCAAGGGCTCCGCCCGCCAGGCCCGCATCGCGGGCAAGGTTCCCGGCGTCATCTACGGTCACGGCACCGCCCCCCAGCACGTCGACGTCGAGGGCCACGGCCTGCTGCTCGCGCTGCGCACCCCGAACGTCCTGCTCTCCCTGGACATCGCGGGCGCCGGCACCGAGCTGGTCATCCCGAAGGCCGTGCAGCGTCACCCGCTGAAGCGATCGATCTCCCACGTCGACTTCCTGATCGTCAAGAAGGGCGAGAAGGTCACCGTCGACGTCGCGATCGTCACCGAGGGCGAGCTGGCCGTCGGCGGCAACATGCTGGAGACCCTCCAGAACACCATCTCCGTCGAGGCCGAGGCCACGCACATCCCGACCGAGGTCACCGTCTCGATCGCGGGCCTCCAGGCCGGCGACACCATCCACGCCAAGGACCTGGTCCTCCCCAAGGGCACCACCCTGGCCGTCGACGGCGACATCGCCGTCCTCCAGGTCGTCGCCCCGCAGGCCGAGGAGCCGGCCGCCGAGGCCGAGGGCACCGAGGCCTGAGCCTCCCCCTCCCCCCTCAGCAGTTGCTGACCGACCGCCGTCCGGCTCCACTGGAGCGGGACGGCGGTCGTTCCCGCTTAAGGAGCTTTTGATGTCGGACGACGCGGCGCCCTGGCTGATCGTCGGCCTCGGCAACCCCGGACCGGAGTACGCGGGCAACCGCCACAACATCGGGTTCATGGTGGCCGACCTGCTGGCGGACCGGATCCGCGGGAAGTTCAAGGCGCACAAGGCCCGGGCCCAGGTGGTCGAGGGCCGCATCGGACCGCCCGGACCGGCGGGCAGCCGGGTCGTGCTGGCCAAGCCGATGACGTACATGAACCTGTCCGGCGGCCCGGTGACGGCCCTGCGCGACTTCTACAAGGTGCCGCTGGACCGGATCGTCGCGGTCCACGACGAGCTGGACATCGACTACCCGACGCTGCGGCTGAAGCTGGGCGGCGGAGACAACGGCCACAACGGCCTGAAGTCGATGACGAAGTCGATGGGTCCCGACTACCACCGGGTCCGCTGCGGCATCGGCCGGCCCCCGGGCCGGATGCAGGTCGCGGACTTCGTGCTGAAGGACTTCTCCTCGACGGAGCGCAAGGAGCTCGACTGGTTCGTGGACCGGGCGGCCGACTCCGTGGAGAGCCTGGTCTCCGAGGGCCTGGAGCGCGCGCAGTCCACGTACAACGCGTAGGAACGGACGTACGGGAGCCCTCGCACCGGAAGGGTGCGGGGGCTCCCGTGTGCCGTGGTGCGGGGGTCAGCCGGTGTTGCGCAGGCCCGCGGCGACACCGTTGACGGTGAGCAGCAGGGCGCGGGCGAGCAGCGGGTCCGCCTCCTCGCCGCGGGCGGCGGCGGCGCGCTGGCGGGCCAGCAGGGAGACCTGGAGGTAGGAGATGGGGTCCAGGTAGGCGTCGCGGACGGAGAAGGTCTGCTGGAGCACCGGGTGGGAGTCCAGGAGCTTCTCGCCGCCGGTGATGCGCAGGACCTCGCGGACGGTCAGCTCGTGCTCGGCCTCGATGCGGGCGAAGACGTGCTTGAGGTGGTCGGGTACGAGGGTGTCGACGTAGTGCCGGGCGATCCGCAGGTCGGTCTTGGCCAGCGTCATCTCGACGTTGGACAGGAAGTTGCGGAAGAAGTGCCAGCGCTCGCCCATCTCGGTCAGTGCGTCCGCGTGGCCGGACTCGCGCAGGGCCTTGAGGCCGGAGCCGACGCCGTACCAGCCGGGGACGATCTGGCGGGACTGGGTCCAGCCGAAGACCCACGGGATGGCGCGCAGGCCGTCGAGGCCGGCGCCGGAGTCGGGGCGGCGCGAGGGGCGCGAGCCCAGGTGCAGGTCGGCGAGCTGGTCGACGGGGGTGGCCGCGAAGAAGTACGCGGGCAGGTCCGGGTCCTCTACGAGCGCGCGGTACGCGGCGTGGGCGGCGTCGGAGACGGTGTCCATGGCCGCGTCCCAGCGGGCGAGGGCCTCGTCGGACTGGCGGGGCGCGGTGTGCAGGGCGGATGCCTGCAGGGTGGCCGCGACGGTCAGTTCGAGGTTCTCGCGGGCCAGGGACGGGACGAGGTACTTGTCGGAGATGACCTCGCCCTGCTCGGTGACCTTGATCTCGCCTTCCAGGGTGCCCCAGGGCTGCGCGAGGATCGCGTCGTGCGAGGGGCCGCCGCCGCGGCCGACGGTGCCGCCGCGGCCGTGGAAGAGGCGCAGCCGCACGCCGTAGCGGTGTGCGACGTCGCGCAGCCGGCGCTGGGCGCGGTGGATCTCCCACTGGCTGGTGGTGATGCCGCCGAACTTGGAGGAGTCGGAGTAGCCGAGCATGACCTCCTGGACGTCGCCGCGCAGCGAGACCAGGCGCCGGTAGGACGGGTCGGCGAGCATCTCGTCGAGGATGACGTCGGCGGCGCGCAGCTCGTCGGTGGTCTCCAGGAGCGGCACGATGCCGATCTTGGCCCAGCCGCCGTGCAGGTCGATGAGGCCGGCCTCGCGGGCGAGGACGGCGGCGGCGAAGACGTCGTCGGCGCCCTGGCACATCGAGATGATGTACGACTCGATGACCTCGGGGCCGAACTTCTCGAAGGCGTCCTTGATGGCGCCGAAGACGCCGAGGGTCTTCTGGCCGGCCGCGTCGAGCGGCGCCGGGGTGGGGGCCAGCGGGCGCCGGGAGCGGAGCTCCTTGGCGAGGAGCTTTCCGCGGTACTCGCGCGGCATGTCGGCGTAGCGCCAGGACTCCTCGCCGAGCCGGTCGAAGAGCTGGCCCAGCGCGTGGTGGTGCGCGTCGGCGTGCTCGCGCACGTCCATGGTGGCGAGCTGGAGGCCGAAGGCGGCCAGGGTGCGGATGGTGCGGTCCATGCGGCCGTCGGCGAAGAGCGCGCCGCGGTGTTCGCGCAGGGAGGTCTGGATGAGGGTGAGGTCGGCGAGCAGCTCGGCGGTGCCGAGGTAGTCGCGGCCCTCCTCGTGGGAGGTGCCCCGGGCGAGGCGCTCGCGGGTGTTGACGAGCTTCTGCCGGATGCAGGTGGCCTTGAGGCGGTACGGCTCCTCGGCGTTCAGCCGCTTGTAGCGCGGGCTGATCTCGGGGAGGCGTTCCAGGTCGGCCTGGAGCGAGGCGAGGAGCTCCTCGGTGGCGCCGGTGTAACGGATGGAGTTGGACAGCAGCCCGCGCAGGAAGTCGACGAGTTCGAGGGCGTCGGTGATGCCGTGCTCGTGCTGCAGGATCAGCACGTCCCGGGTGACGTCGGGGGTGACGTTCGGGTTGCCGTCGCGGTCGCCGCCGATCCAGGTGCCGAAGGTCAGGGGGCGGGTGCCGGGGGGCAGCTCGACGCCGACGCGCTGGAGTTCGGCGGCGAGGTCCTCCAGGACGTCGCCCACCGCGCCGGCGTGCAGCTCGTCGAGGTAGTAGATGGCGTTGCGGGCCTCGTCGGCGGGCTCGGGGCGGACCACGCGGAGCTCGTCGGTCTGCCAGACGAGGTCGATGTTCTCGGCGAGGCGCAGGTCGTGGCGGCGGCGGTCGCCGGCGCCGGTGACGGGCTCCTCCAGCAGCGCGGCGATACGGCGCAGCTTGTTGAGGACGCTGCGGCGGGCCGCCTCGGTGGGGTGCGCGGTGAAGACCGGGCGGACGTTGAGGTTCCTGACCGTCGCGCGCAGGTGCTCGGGGTCGGCGTCCTTGAGCATGTCCGCGGTGCGGGCGAGGAGCCCGCCCTCGGCGGCGCGGTGGGCGCGCAGCTCCTTGCCGCGGTGCACCTGCTCGGTGACGTTGGCGAGGTGGAAGTAGGTGGAGAAGGCGCGCACCAGCTTGGCGGCGGTCTCCAGGTCGATGTCACCGAGCAGCTCGGCGGCGGCCTCGCCGTCGGTGCGGGTGAGGGCGCGGACGCGTTCGACGAGGTCGAGGAGGTCTTGGCCCTCCTGGCGTACGAGCGTCTCCCCGAGGAGATCGCCGAGGCGGCGGATGTCCGCGCGCAGTTCTGCGTTCGCGGTGGCGGCCGGGGTGAGGGGGGCTGCCGGCTGGGAGGCCCGGGGGGCCTGGTCAGCACTGCTCACAGGTGCGGCTCCTTGCAGTGTTTCGAGCGCTACTGGGCGGTGGGCTCCCGGTCGCACGCGGCACTGCCGCTCCTGATGCGCAGCCCGGGCTGCCCGTACGGACCGCGCTGTCCGACGAGAACAGGATAGGTGTCCGATCCCCGTGTCCGGTCAGTTGTCTCGCGAGGCGGCCGCGACGAGGGCCGTGCACGGCCTGTGGACGTCGCGCGTACGGGGTGTGCACGGCCTGTGGCGACTCGCTCTGTGGCCGCGCTCCTCTTGCCCTCGCCCCTTGATTTGCCATACTTACGATGCCGTAGGTTACGGGTCCGTAGGCTCCGTGCCCTCCCGGTTCCCCCAGCAGCGCTGGGTGGTGCCCCCTCGCCGACTCCTCACCCCCAGGGGACCCCCATGACCACCAGTCCCGATCTGATCGAGGACGCCTCGGCGTCCTCCGACACCTCCTCGCCGTCGGCGACGCTCGGCGGTGAGAACAAGCGGTCCGTCGAGCAGATCGCCCTCCTGCTGTTCATCACCGTCCCGTTCCTGGCGCTGCTGGCGGCGGTGCCGCTGGCCTGGGGCTGGGGGGTGAGCTGGCTGGATCTCGGCCTGATGGTCTTCATGTACTTCCTGGCGTGTCACGGGATCACCATCGGGTTCCACCGCTACTTCACGCACGGTTCCTTCAAGGCGAAGCGGCCGCTGCGGATCGCCCTGGCCGTCATGGGGTCCATGGCGGTGGAGGGCCCGCTGGTGCGCTGGGTGGCGGACCACCGCAAGCACCACAAGTTCTCGGACCACGAGGGCGACCCGCATTCGCCGTGGCGGTTCGGCGAGACGCTTCCCGCTCTGATGAAGGGCCTGTGGTGGGCGCACATCGGGTGGCTCTTCGACGAGGAGCAGACCGACCAGCAGAAGTACGCCCCGGACCTGATCAAGGATCCGGCGATCCGGCGGATCTCCCGTGACTTCATCTTCTGGACGATGTTCTCGCTGGCGATCCCGCCGCTGGTGGGCGGCCTGGTGACGATGTCCTGGTGGGGCGCGTTCACGGCGTTCTTCTGGGGTTCGCTGGTGCGCGTGGCGCTGCTGCACCACGTGACGTGGTCGATCAACTCGATCTGCCACGCGGTGGGCAAGCGGCCGTTCAAGTCCCGGGACCGCTCGGGCAACGTGTGGTGGCTGGCGGTGCTGTCCTGCGGTGAGTCCTGGCACAACCTGCACCACGCCGACCCGACCTCGGCCCGGCACGGGGTGCTGCGCGGCCAGGTCGACTCCAGTGCGCGGCTGATCCGCTGGTTCGAGCAGCTGGGCTGGGCCACGGACGTGCGCTGGCCGTCCGCCGCCCGCATCGACGCCCGGCGCAGGGAAAACCAGTCGAACGCGGCATGATGGGGGGTGTGGCGATCGACGGCGGTAATTCCAGCAGCGACAAGCCCCGGCGCGGTCGCCGGGTGCGGATGACGGGCGCGGAGCGGCGTCAGCAGCTGCTGGACATCGGCCGGACCCTGTTCGCGGAGAAGGGCTTCGAGGGCACCTCGGTCGAGGAGATCGCGGCGAAGGCCGGGGTGTCCAAGCCGGTGGTGTACGAGCACTTCGGCGGCAAGGAGGGCCTGTACGCGGTCGTCGTGGACCGGGAGATGCGCCAGTTGCTGGACGGGGTGACGGGCGCGTTGACGGCCGGGCACCCGCGGGAGCTGCTGGAGCAGGCGGCGTTCGCGCTGCTGGACTACATCGAGTCCTACACGGACGGGTTCCGGATCCTGGTGCGCGATTCCCCCGTCGCGCAGTCGACGGGCACCTTCGCGTCGCTGATCAGCGACATCGCCACGCAGGTGGAGGACATCCTCGGTCTGGAGTTCAAGGCCCGGGGCTTCGACCCGAAGCTGGCCCCGCTGTACGCGCAGGCGCTGGTCGGGATGGTGGCGCTGACCGGGCAGTGGTGGCTGGACGTCCGCCGCCCGCCGAAGGCGGAGGTCGCCGCGCACCTGGTGAACCTGGCCTGGCACGGGCTGGACCGCCTGGAGTCCAAGCCGCAGCTGGTGGGCCGGCGCAAGAACTGACGTCCGCGGGCGGGCGGGCACGGCGGACACGGGCGGCGCCCCGTCACCGGAAGGCTCCGGCGGCGGGGCGCCGTCGTGCGGTCAGGCCTCCTTGCGGGCCACGGCGAAGATCCGGCGGAACGGGAAGACGGTGCCGCGCGGGCCGGGCGGATAGGCCTCGCGCAGCCGGTCCCGGTACTCGGCGAGCAGGGCGTCGACGGCGTCCCGGTCGTCGCCGAGGGCGGTGAGGACGGGCCTCAGGGCGGTGCCCTTGACCCAGTCGAGCACCGGGTCGGGGCCTTGGAGGAGCTGGAGGTACGTGGTCTCCCAGACCTCGACGGCGCAGCCGAGCTCGGTCAGCCGGGCCAGGTACTCGGCGGGTTCGAGGAGGTGGACGTAGTGGGCGCCGTGCCCGGCGAGCCGGGAGCGCCAGCGGGGGGCGTCGCAGATCTCGGCGAGCAGGGCGTGGCTGGGGGCGGTGAAGTTGCCGGGGATCTGGAAGGCGAAGGTGCCGCCGGGGCGCAGGCCGTTGATCCACGGCCCGAAGGAGGCGGGGTGGCTCGGGACCCACTGCAGGGCGGCGTTGGAGACGATCAGGTCGTACGGCTCCTCGGGGAGCCAGGAGGCCAGGTCCCCGTGCCGGAAGTCGAGGCTGCCGCCGCCCGCGGTGGGGCCGGCGTACTCCCCGGTGGCGCGGTGGAGCATCTCCGGGGAGAGGTCGAAGCCGGTGATGCGGGCGTCGGGCCAGCGGTCGGCGAGGAGGGTGGTGACGTTGCCGGGGCCGCAGCCGAGGTCGGCGATGCGGGCGGGCCGGCCCGGCAGCTCGGGTATCCGGGCCAGGAGGTCTGCGAACGGGCGGGCGCGGTGCCCGGCGTGCCGGAGGTACTGCTGGGGGTCCCAGGTGGGCGCGGAGGATGCGGTGGCCGTGGGGGTCCGGTCCTGCGCGGTATCGGAATGCATGTGCGAGCCTCCCTGCTGGCGGGGTGGTCGGAAGCGGAAGCGGTTCCGGACCCCTCCCTGCCCATGGTCGACCCGTTTATATCTCGATGTCAAGATACTTGATATCGAGATACATGACGGGAAGAGACTTCACGTCGACAGACGCCTTACACTGATCCGCATGGAGGACGAGGTCGACCGATTGGTCGCGGCTTGGCGGCGGGAGCGCCCTGACCTCGACGTGGAACCGCTCGAAGTGCTGAGCCGCGTCAGCAGGCTCGCGCGCCACCTCGACCGCGCCCGCCGGCTCGCTTTCTCCGAGCACGGCCTGGAGCCGTGGGAGTTCGACGTCCTCACCTCGCTGCGGCGCGCCGGCGCGCCCTACCAGCTCTCCCCGGGTCAGCTGCTGACCCAGACCCTGGTCACCTCCGGCACCATGACCAACCGCATCGACCGGCTCGCCAAGAAGGGCCTCGTCGAGCGGCTCCCGGACCCCAGCGACCGCCGCGGGGTCCTGGTGCGGCTGACCCCCGAGGGGCGGGACCGCGCCGACCAGGCCCTCGCCGGACTGCTGGCCCAGGAGCGGGCGATCCTCGCCCAGCTCTCCCAGAGCCAGCGGGGCGACCTCGCCGGGCTGCTACGCCAGTTGACCGCTCCGTTCGACAACGTCCCCGGCTAGCTCCGCGGGACGTACGCCGGCCCGCCTGGCCAGTGCCACCGCGGCGAGCGTCGAGTGCACGCCGAGTTTGCCCAGCACGTTCTGCATGTGGGTGCGGACCGTGTGCGGGGACAGGAACAGCCGCGCCGCCACGTCCTTGCGCCCCAGCCCCGCCACCATGCAGCGCAGCACCTCGTGCTCGCGCGGGGTCAGCGACTCCACGAGCCGCTCGCTGTCCGTACGGTGCTTGCGGGCCGCGGTCAGCTCGCGGAGCACTCCCGTGAGCAGTGCGGGCGGGAGGTGCGTCTCCTCGCGCAGCACGCCGCGGACGACGGCCAGCAGCCGCGAGAGGGAGCAGTCCTTCGCCACCCAGCCCGAGGCCCCCGCCTGCAACGCCATGGCGGCCCGGCGGGGTTCGTCCCGCTCGGCAAGGACCACCGTGCGGACCCCGGGATGGGACACCCGCACCCCCGCGACCAGGGCGATCCCGTCCGGGGCGCCCGGCGGCGGTCCCGAACCCGCCTCGCGCTGGGCGGGTACGGCCCCGGCCGCGGCGCCGAGATCGGCGTCGACCAGCAGGACGTCGAAGCGGCGGCCCTCGGCCACCGCGCGTTCGAGGCAGCGCAGCGCGGCGGGGCCGCTGCCGGCCGCGGACACGTCCACGTCCGGCTCGGCCGCGAGCGCGGCTGCGAGCGATTCGGCGAAGATGCGGTGATCGTCGACCACGAGAACCCGGATACGAACCACAAAACCCCCAAGGGTAGGGGAACGGACGGCGGCGGGTACGGCGCCCGGACCGGGTGATCCGCAGCTGTCACGGCCGCCGCCGAGACACCTCTGCACTACCCCGGACCGGACGCCGTACCCGACTTGTCTCGACCCCTGAATCAACACCGGCCCCCACCGGTGCCACGCAACAGCGTAGGGCCGGGGCGGCCGGCAGTTGGCCGAATTGCAGAAGTTTTCCCAGGGATTTTCCCGCGCGGCCGTTCCGAACGGGCTTTGTCATGGCTTGAATTCGACTGCACCGAAGGTCCGGATGGCCCTTTCCGGCCCCGCCTGTGCCGCGGGCAGTTGCACGGGGGGCATGTCACCCCGCGCGTGCACGCCGGGCGCCCGCGCACAGCTCTCGCTCACGGCGCTCGGCGCACACGCGTACGCCCCCCGCACCCGAGGGTGCGGAGGGCGTGCGCGACAGCGGGTTCCGGTGGGCCCGGCGGCGGCGGTGGGTCAGGAGGCGTGCGTGCGCGCGAAGTTCCACGCGTCAGAGATGATGCCGGTGAGGTCCGAGCGGTTCGGCGTCCAGCCGAGGCGCTCGTGGGCCGTGCGGGCGGAGGCGACCAGGACGGCGGGGTCTCCGGCCCGGCGCGGGGCGACGACCTCGGGGATCTCCTTGCCGGTGACCTTGCGGACCGTCTCGACGACCTCGCGGACCGAGAAGCCGCTGCCGTTGCCGAGGTTGCAGATCAGGTGCTCGCCGGCGGTGGCGTTCTCCAGCGCGGCCAGGTGGGCCTCCGCGAGGTCCGCGACGTGGATGTAGTCGCGCACGCAGGTGCCGTCCGGGGTCGGGTAGTCCTCGCCGAACACCGAGATCGACTCCCGCTCGCCGAGCGCGACCTGCAGGACCAGCGGGATCAGGTGGGTCTCGGGGGCGTGCCGCTCCCCGAACCGCCCGTACGCGCCCGCCACGTTGAAGTAGCGCAGGGAGACGGCGGCCAGGCCGTGCGCCGCGCACTCCCCCGCGATCATGTGGTCCACCGCGAGCTTCGTGGCCCCGTACGGGTTGGTCGGCGCGGTGACGGACGCCTCCGTCAGCATGCCCTCCGTCGGCTCTCCGTAGGTCGCGGCGGTGGAGGAGAAGACCAGCTTGCGCAAGCCGGCGCCGCGCATGGCGTTCAGCAGCGCGAGGGTGCCGCCGACGTTGTTCTCCCAGTACTTGGCCGGGTTCGCCACCGACTCGCCGACCTGCGAGGAGGCCGCGAAGTGCAGCACCGCCTCGTAGGAGTCGTCGAGGTGCTCGGCGGCGTCCTGGATCCGGCCTTCGATGAAGGTGGCCCCCTCCGGGACGCCCGCGCGGAAGCCCGTGCTGAGGTCGTCGAGGACGGTGACCTCGTGGCCGGCCTCCAGGAGGTGGGCAGCGACCACGCTGCCGACGTATCCGGCGCCACCGGTTACCAGGTACTTGCTCACTCGCCTACTGCCTCTCGCGGGGAAACGCGCGCTGGGTGCGTGCGCGTGCTGGAGACTGGCTTACCCGATCGGACGCCCGCAGGGAAATCGGCGGCCCGATCCGCTCAGCCGCGGGCTCCGGCGGGCGGCTGCGCCGAAGCCGCCCGGTCCAGCAGTCCGGTACGGGCGGCCAGTGCCGCCGCCTCCAGGCGGGACCCCACGCCCAGCTTCATCAGCACCCGCTGCACGTGCGTGCGGGCGGTGCTGGGCGCGATCTCCATCCCCGCCGCGATCAGCCTGGTGTCCTCGCCCTCGGCGACCCGGACCAGGACCTCCACCTCGCGCGGGGTCAGCAGGCGCAGCAGCCGGCTGCCCTCGTCGTCGGGCTGGACGGCCGGGTTGAGGAGTTCCGCGAAGGCGCCCTGGAGGAGTTGCGGGGAGATCGCCACCTCGCCGGCCCGCGCCTTGGCCAGGGCCCGCTCCACGCCCTCGATCCGCTCGTCCTGGCGTACGTACCCCGAGGCGCCGGCGGCGAAGGCGGCCGCGATCCCGCGCGGGCTGGGCACCGGGCCGAGGACGACCACGGCGATCTGCGGGCGCTCCCGCTTGACGCGGAGCACGGGTTCGAAGACGCCCGGCTCGGCCGGGGAGGCGGTGCCGAAGAGGCAGACCTCCGGGGCCCGGCTGATCACCAGCTCGGCGGCGCCCGCGGCCGGGGCGGCCGCGGCGAGCACCCGGTGCCCGCGCAGTTTCAGGGCCGAGGCGAGCGCCTCGGCCAGCAGGCGGTGCTCGTCGACCACCACGACCCGTACGCCCATGAAGGCACCCACCCCCGACCCTTCTGACCCGGCAAGCTACACGCTTGTTCGACGGTGCGAGGGGGATACCGCGCAGAAGCCCCCGGAAGGCGGACCTTCCGGGGGCTCCGGGGCGGCGCGGGTCCGGCGGGGCCGGGACGCGGGTGCGGTCAGCTCGCCGTGAAGGAGACGAAGAGGTACTCGGGGTCGCTCTTGTCCGAGTACGGCTTGCGGGCCGTCGTGCGCGAGATGAACAGCTTGCCGTTGTGGTAGCGGTACTCGGAGTACTCGGGCGAGAAGGCCGTCTCGATGCGCTGGCTCGCCTTCTCCGACGGGTTCTGCATGAGGAGGGTCTCCTTCATGGTCGTCCCGTCGATGCTGACGACCTGGCCGCCCTTGTCGTACGGGGGCTCCTTGTAGGCGATGACGTTCGACCCGTCCATGCGCAGCGGGAACATCGTGAACCCGTCGCCCGCGTCGGCGCGGTCGGTGGTCTGCTTGCCGGTCTCCAGGTCGAAGGAGAGCAGCTCGTTGGTGCGGCCGCTGGAGGACTGGCCGCCCTGGTGCTCGTAGGAGGGCACGTAGATCTTGCCGTTGCCGACGACCATGTTGGTGCACTTCTCGACCTCGGTGGACGCGCACTTGCCGGCGAACGTGCCGTCGGCGAGCGAGATGCGCGCCTTCAGCTCGCCCGTGGGCGCGATGACGAAGAGGTCGCTGACGCCGGTGGCGTTCTTGGCGGTCTTGCCGACGTCGGCCCCGACGATGAGGGGCTTGGTGGAGACGATGCCGGCGTACTCGATGCCCGGGGCGAGCTTGTACGAGGCCGTGGGCGCGCCGGTGGCCGGGTCGAGGAGCTGCGCGTGCAGGGTCGGGCTGGAGCTCTGGCCGCACTTGCGGATGACGCCGAGGGCCTCGCCGCCCGCGTATCCCGCGTCGCGGCAGCCTTCGCCGTCGACCTTGGGCAGCCACAGGGACTTGCCGTCTGCGAGGTTCCAGGCGGCGCCGCCGGCGGTGCCCGCGGCGGCGACGGTCTGGCCGCTGATGGTGACCTCGTAGTAGGCGACGGGCTTGTCGCCGCTGGTGGCGCCCTTGGCGTTGCCGGACCAGACGAGCTTGCCGGTCTCCAGGTCGATCACGCCGACCTCGGTGCACTGCGGGTACTTGGCCTCGGGCGTGGGCATGGTCGCCTTGAACAGGACGGCCGTCTTGTTCTCGCTGACGTGCCGGGTGGCGCCGCAGAGCTCGCCCGGGAAGGGCAGCTCCCACTTCTTGCCGCCGTCGACGACGTTGTAGCCGACCACCTTGGCCACGTCGGACTTGACGTAGGTGGAGTCGGTCAGCCAGGAGCCGGCGACGTTGGCGATGTCGGCCGGCTGCGGGCTCGGCTGGTTGAACAGCGGCTTCGACTTGGGGTTGCCGGGCACCTTCTCGGAGCCGGGCGCGCCCTGGGGCTTGCCGTCGGGTCCCGCGCTGGGGCTGCCGTTCGCGGTGGGCTCTGCGCCGGTGCCGCCGCCGTCGCCGGAGACGTACCAGAGGCCGCCTCCGACGATCATGACGATGGCGAGCAGGGCCGCGCCGACGATCATCAGCTGGGTGCGCTTGTCGTTGCCGCCGGCCGGGGGCCGGGCGGCCTGGACCGGCACGGTGGGCGGCTGGCCGTACGGCGGGGCGGTGGGCGGCTGGCCGTACGGCGGCGGCGGGGTGCCGGGGCCGGGCTGCTGCTGCGGGTATCCGTACCCGGCCGGGGGCTGCTGCGGGGGCGCCGGGGGCGCGGGCGGCTGGGCGGGCGCGCCGAATCCGCCCGGCGGGGGATCCTGCGGCGCTCCGAAGCCGCCGGACGGCGGCTGGCTGGGGGGCGGCGGGGTGCTCATCGGTTGCTACTGCCTCTCGGTGGGCGGCTCGTTGGACGCGTTCACTTGCCGAAGACCATCAGGAACTTCTCGTCCTTGCCCCGGGCCTGCAGGCGCGATACGGAGAGGAAGAACCGCCCGTCGACGTAGTCGAGCCTGGGGGTGTGGAAGGCGCTCTCGACCGGAGCCGCCGCACCCGACGGGTTGCGCAGGAGCGCGGTGGGGGTGGCGCCGCCGGCCGGGACCGAGAGGATCTCGCCGCCCTTGTCGTACTCGGCCTTGCGGTAGGCGATGAGCTGGCCGCCGGCGGCCTTGAGCGGGGTGAGGGTGCGCTTGGCCCCGGCCGGGGTGCGCCACTTCTCCTTGCCGGTGGACAGGTCGAAGGCGACGACGGCGTTGCCCGCGGCGGCGTCGGGGGCGGTCGCGAGGTAGAGGGCCCCGCCGTCGACGACGGCGGAGGAGCAGACGGAGAGGGACCGGAAGATGCCGGTGTCCCCGCAGCCGAGCGGGAACTTGCCCTCGGCGGAGAGGTTGGGTCCCTGCTTCCCGTCGGCTCCGATCACCGTGATGACGCGTTCCTTCGTCGCCTCGTTGCCGAGGTCGACGACGAGCGGGTCCAGCGAGTAGACGCTGGTGACCTTGAAGCCCTTGGGGACCCGGTACGTCCAGCCGCGCTTGCCGGTGACCGGGTCGGCGCCCTGGATCTCGGCGGTCTTGTCTTCGTCGAGGCAGGTGGCGAGGCCGACCATCCTGCCGTTGCCGGCCGCGTAGGAGCTGGGCTTGCAGCCCTCGGCCTGGGTGCTGGCGAAGAGCTTGTCACCGCTGCTGATCTTGAAGGCGCTGGCGGTGCCGGCGCGGCTGATGGCCACGGTGTCGCCGGTGATGGCGACGGTCGGGCTGGTGAAGATGTCGAAGAGCTGCTCCTTGGGCACCTCCTTGGACCAGACCTCCTTGCCCGACGCGAGGTCGACCACGCGCATCTGCGTGCAGGCGGCGGACTCCGCCTCGCTCTCCCGGTACATGACGACCGTCTTGTTGTCGGCGGTGGCCTGCGGGGTGACGGAGCAGACCGCGGCGGGGAAGGGAAGCGTCCACTTCTCCTTGCCGTCGGCGACGCCGTAGCCGGTGAGGGACTTCCAGACGCTCTTGACGACGGTGTCGCCGACGACCCACTGGCCCTCGGACTCGACTCCCATGCCGGGGCCGTCGATCTTGGCGGTCTTCAGCCACAGGACCTTGTCCTCGCCCTGCTGCCGGCCGGCGTTGAGGTCGCCCTCCCCGCCGCCGTTGCCGGCGCCGTCGCCCTTGTCGGCCTCGGCCGAGGCCGAGGGCTTGGGGTCGGCGGGGGTGGACCCCTGCGCCACGGGCTGCTTGGGGTCCGCGTCACCGTCGCCGAAGAAGGCGAAGTACGCGCCGGTGCCGAGGACGAGGACGCCCGCGACGGCGGCCGCGATCAGGACGGTCGCCTTCTTCCTCGGCGGGGTGCCGGGGCCGCCGACTGCCTGTCCCGCGGGCACGGTCGGGGGCTGCGGCGGGTAGGCGTAGCCGGGCGGGGGCGGCTGCTGGGGGTACTGCGGGAGCTGCTGCGGCTGCGGCTGCGGCTGCGGCTGCGGCTGGCCGTACGGCGGTTGCTGCGCGTACGGGTTCGCGCCCTGCGGCGGATTTCCGTAGCCGGGCTGGGGCGGACCGGGCAGGTGACCGTAACCGGAAGGTGTCGGCGGCTGGTTCGGCGGCTGGGGCGGCTCGGTCATCAGCGCAGCTTTCGGCTTCGGGGAGGTCGTGGGGGATGCCTTTCTATCACTCACGCCTTCCTTATGCCGGGCCGGTCCGTCCCCTGTTCCCAAGGGAGGACCAGCCCGTGACGCCGTCGTTATCCGGCCAGTCGGCCCGCAGGACGGCCGGAGGCTACGCCTCCTCCGCCAGCTCCAGCCAGCGCATCTCCAAGTCGTCGCGGTCGGAGAGGAGTTCCCTCAGCTCCGCGTCGAGCTTGGCCACCTTGTCGTAGTCGGTGGAGTTCTCGGCGATCTGCGCGTGCAGGCTGCTCTCGCGGTCGGAGAGCTTGTTCAGCTGCCGCTCGATCTTCTGGAGCTCCTTCTTCGCGGCGCGGGAATCGCCGGAGGCGGACGTCTTGACCCCGGCGGACGCGGGGGCGGGCGCCGGCGCGGCCGCCTCGATCATCTTCCGGCGGCGCTCCAGGTACTCGTCCAGGCCGCGCGGCAGCATCCGCAGGCTGGCGTCGCCGAGCAGGGCCATCACCGTGTCGGTGGTGCGCTCGATGAAGAACCGGTCGTGGGAGATCACGATCATCGAGCCGGGCCAGCCGTCGAGGAGGTCCTCCAGCTGGGTCAGGGTCTCGATGTCGAGGTCGTTGGTGGGCTCGTCGAGGAAGAGGACGTTCGGCTCGTCCATCAGCAGGCGCAGGATCTGCAGCCGGCGCCGCTCGCCGCCGGAGAGGTCGCCGACGGGCGTCCACTGCTTCTCCTTGGTGAACCCGAACTGCTCGCACAGCTGGCCCGCCGTCATCTCGCGGCCCTTGCCGAGGTCGACGCGGTCGCGCACCCGCTGGACGGCTTCCAGCACCCGCAGGGAGGGGTCGAGTTCGCCGACCTCCTGGGAGAGGTAGGCGAGCTTGACGGTCCTGCCCACGGTGACCTTGCCCTGGGCGGGCTGGACCTCGCCCTGGGTGCGGGCGGCCTCGGCGAGGGCGCGCAGCAGGGAGGTCTTGCCGGCGCCGTTGACGCCGACCAGGCCGACGCGGTCGCCGGGGCCGAGGTGCCAGGTCAGGTGCTCCAGGAGGGTCTTCGGGCCGGCCTGGACGGTGACGTCCTCCAGGTCGAAGACCGTCTTGCCGAGGCGGGCGTTGGCGAACTTCATCAGCTCGGAGGTGTCGCGGGGCGGCGGCACGTCGGCGATGAGCTCGTTGGCGGCCTCGATGCGGTAGCGGGGCTTCGAGGTCCGGGCGGGGGCGCCGCGGCGCAGCCAGGCCAGCTCCTTGCGCATCAGGTTCTGCCGCTTGGACTCCTCGGTGGCGGCGATGCGGTCGCGCTCGGCGCGGGCGAAGACGTAGTCGCTGTAGCCGCCCTCGTACTCGTGCACGTCGCCGCGCTGCACGTCCCACATGCGGGTGCAGACCTGGTCGAGGAACCAGCGGTCGTGGGTGACGCAGACGAGCGCGGAGCGGCGCTCCTGGAGGTGCTTGGCGAGCCAGGAGATGCCCTCGACGTCGAGGTGGTTGGTGGGCTCGTCGAGGATCAGCAGGTCCTGGTCGGCGATGAGCAGCTGGGCCAGGGCGATCCGGCGGCGCTCGCCACCGGAGAGCGGGCCGATGACGGTGTCCAGGCCCTGACCGAAGCCGGGCAGGTCCAGCCCGCCGAAGAGGCCCGTGAGCACGTCGCGGATCTTGGCGTTGCCGGCCCACTCGTGGTCGGCCATGTCCCCGATGATCTCGTGACGGACGGTGGCCGCGGGGTCGAGGGAGTCGTGCTGGGTGAGGACCCCCATGCGCAGGCCGCTGTTCTGGGTGACCCGTCCGCTGTCGGGCTCCTCCAGTTTGGCGATCATGCGGATGAGGGTGGTCTTCCCGTCGCCGTTGCGACCGACGACGCCGATCCGGTCCCCCTCGGACACGCCGAGGGAGATGCCGTCGAGCAAGGTACGTGTGCCGTACACCTTGCTGACTGCCTCGACATTGACCAGATTGACGGCCATCAGACGCGCTCCAGGGAAGGGGTGTGGATCAGCCCCTCAGCCTAACCCTCCGGGCCGGGCCCGACCGTTCCACCAGGAGCCAGCCCCCGAGCGTCATGCCGATCGCGGCGGGCGCGGTGACCGGGACGGCGATCAGGGTGGCGCTGTGGCCCTCCAGCAGGCCCCCGAGGCCGGTCATGGACAGGCCGAGGACGCCGAGGAGGCAGAGCGTGACGCCGAGGGCGGCCACCGGCCCACCACCGGCCGGGGTGCTCCCCGGGGCCACGGCGGGACCGGGCCGGGCCGGGGCCTCGAAGCGGCGGAACACCGCGACGAGCAGCGCGGTCAGCAGGGCCGCGAGGGCGATCCGTACGGGAACCTGCGCCCACCAGTCCGCGCCGGCCGGCTCCGGGAGGGCGAGGCCCAGGGCGAGCTGGGCCGCGTACACCCCCAGCATCGCGGTGAGGTGCCAGAGGAAGGCGGTCATGGCGATCCCGTTGGCGGCGACGACCCCGCGCCAGACGCGCGGGCGGCGCAGCCGGGCGGTGGCGGGCCCGGCGAGGAGCTGGACGGCGCCGACGAGCCACAGGCCGTGGCAGAGCAGGGCGAGGGTGGGCGGCGCCATGTTGGACACCTTCTCGCCGGGCATCCCGACCATGGAGAGCGGGTACGGCCCGTACGCGACGAGCAGCACGGCTCCGCCGAGTCCGGCGGCGGCCAGGGCGGCGGGCCGGCGCAGGCCGCCCAGGCGGCCGTCGGCGCGCAGGAAGCCCAGCTGGTGCACGGCGAGCCAGACGAAGGCGAAGTTCAGGAACTCCGCGTACGGGACCCCCAGCGCGAAGCGCAGCACGTCGACGAGGGCGGCGGCCCCGGCCAGCCCGGCGAAGGCGCCCCAGCCGAAGCGCTCGTGGAGCCGCAGCAGCGGCGGGGTGAAGGCGACCATGGCGAGGTAGATCCCGATGAACCACAGCGGCTGGGTGACCAGCCGCAGGGCGGCTCCGGTCAGCCGCCCGCCGCCGGCGCCGGCGAGCTGGAGCGCGAGGGCGGCCGCGCCCCAGACGAGGACGAACACGAGGGTGGGCCGCAGCAGCCGCCTGAGGCGGGCCCGCAGGAAGTCCGCGTAGACGCCGCCGTCCGTCCGGCGGGCGAGGGAGCGGTAGGACAGGGCGTGCGAGAAGCCGCCGACGAAGAAGAAGACGGGCATGACCTGCAGCACCCAGGTGAGGACCTGGAGCCCGGGCACGACGGCGAGCAGGTTCCCCATGCCGTCGCTGCTGACGGCCGCCATGAGCCAGTGCCCGCACACGACGGTGCCGAGGGAGGCGACGCGGAGCAGGTCGACGTACCGGTCCCGCGTGGCGGGGGTGGCGGCGGCCACGGTGCTGGAGCTGACTGTCATGGCCCCAACATCGCCGCCGACGGGGGCCCGCGACAGGGTACGGGTACTCAGTTCCGGCCTGGGTACGCCCGCCCGCCGCTCCCCGGGGCCCGTTGCCGGGGCCCCGGGCGGGGGAACCCGGGGCGAGGGAGCCCCGGGTGAGCGGGGTTCAGGCCGGGAGGACCGTGGCGCCGGGGGCCGGGCCGGACGCCACGTGGGCGGCCCGGCAGGTCCCGGAGGCGTCGAGCCCGGCGGCGACCTTGGCGGCGGCCTCCGCGTCCCGGACGAGGAACGCCGTGGTCGGGCCCGATCCGGAGACCAGCCCGGCCAGCGCTCCGGCATCGGCCCCCGCGGCCAGTACGCCGGCCAGCCGCGGCCGCAGCGAGAGGGCGGCGGGCTGCAGGTCGTTGGCCAGGGTGGCGGCCAGCGCGTCCGGGTCGCCCGACGCGAGGGCGGCCAGCAGCTCCGGCGACGCGACCGGCGCGGGGACCTCCGTACCCGCGGCGGCGGCGAGGCGGTCGAACTCGCGGAAGACGGCCGGGGTGGACAGTCCGCCGTCGGCGACCGCGAACACCCAGTGGAAGGTGCCCGCGTCCACCGGGGTCAGCAGCTCGCCGCGGCCGGTGCCGAGCGCGGCGCCGCCCACCAGGCTGAACGGGACGTCGCTGCCCAGGGCCGTGCAGATGTCGAGGAGTTCGGCGCGCGGGGTGTCCAGGCCCCACAGGGCGTCGCAGGCCAGCAGGGCCGCGGCGCCGTCGGCGCTGCCGCCCGCCATGCCGCCCGCCACCGGGATGCGCTTGTCGATGTGCAGGTGGACGGCCGGGTCGAGTCCGGCGCGCTCCGCCAGCATCTCGGCGGCGCGCGCCGCGAGGTTCGTGCGGTCCAGCGGAACCTTGTGCGCGTCGGGGCCCTCGCAGGTCACCGTCAGCGCGTCGGCCGCCGTGGCCGTCACCTCGTCGAAGAGGGAGACTGCCAGGAAGACGGTGGCCAGGTCGTGGAAGCCGTCGGGGCGGGCCGCGCCCACCGCGAGGCGCACGTTGACCTTCGCGGGGACCCGTACGGTCACGGCGCCGCTCACAGCACGGGCTCCCGCACCGCCGGCTTGTGCTCGGCGATCGCCGCGAACTCCTCCACCGTCAGCGACTCCCCGCGCGCCTGCGGCGAGACGCCGGCGGCGACCAGGGCCGCCTCGGCGCCGGCCGCCGAACCGGCCCAGCCGGCCAGGGCGGCGCGCAGCGTCTTGCGGCGCTGGGCGAAGGCCGCGTCCACGACCGCGAAGACCTCGGCCTTGGTGGCGGTGGTCTGGACGGGCTCCGTGCGGCGGACGAGCGAGACGAGGCCGGAGTCGACGTTCGGCGCGGGCCAGAAGACCTTGCGGCCGATGGACCCGGCGCGCTTGACGTGCGCGTACCAGTTGGCCTTCACGGAGGGGACTCCGTAGACCTTGTTGCCGGGCTCGGCGGCGAGCCGGTCGGCGACCTCGGCCTGCACCATGACCAGGGTCCGCTCGATGCTCGGGAAGCGGTCGAGCATCGTGAGCAGCACGGGCACGGCCACGTTGTACGGCAGGTTCGCGACGAGCGCGGTGGGCGGCGGGCCGGGCAGCTCCGTGACCAGCATCGCGTCGGAGTGGACCAGCGCGAAGCGGTCCTGGCGCGCGGGCATGCGGGCCTCGATGGTGGCGGGCAGCGCCGCCGCGAGGATGTCGTCGATCTCCACCGCGACGACCCGGTCCGCGGCTTCGAGCAGCGCGAGCGTCAGCGAGCCCAGGCCCGGGCCGACCTCGACCACCACGTCGTCGGGGCGGACCCCGGCGGTGCGCACGATCCGGCGGACCGTGTTGGCGTCGATGACGAAGTTCTGGCCCTTCTGCTTCGTCGGGCGTACGCCGAGGGCCGCGGCCAGCTCCCGGATGTCGGCGGGGCCGAGGAGGGAGTCGGATGCGGGGGTCTCGGGGTTCTCGGGCTGCTGCTCTGCGGTGCTCACCGGTAAAGCGTCTCAGATCGAGCGGGCGGTCCCGCGCCGGACCCGGCGTGCCCGCCGGTGGCGGGGAAGGGACGGGGAAGGGGCGGGCCTACAGTCTGCTGCCGCAGTGGGGCCAGGGGCTCGCGCCCCGCTGGACGTAGAGCTTCTTGGCCCGGAACGTCTGCTCCGATCCCGAGGCGTCCTGCGGGCGCCCGCTCCCGCCGAGCCCCTGCCAGGTGCGGACGTCGAACTGGTAGAGGCCGCCGTAGGTGCCCGAGGGGTCGGTTGCGGAGGGGCGGCCGCCGGACTCGCACTGGGCCAGCGCCGCCCAGTCGAGGCCGTCCGCGCCGGCGACCGAGGTCGGCAGCGGCTTCGTGCCCACCTTGACGAGCTGCCCGACGGGCTCGCGGACGGTCTCCTCGGCGATCCGGCGGGGCTTCTGCCGGACCCCGTTGACGGTGCGCAGGCTGTACGTGACCCGGCGGGCTCCGGACCGGCCGGACCGCTCGACGACCTCGGTGCCGGCGAACAGGGTGGGGTCCTTGACCCGCTCCACCGCGTACGGGATGCGCTCCTCGCGGACCTCGCGGCTCCCGGTGATCCGGAGCACGGTGACGGTCTGGCCGTCGCGCGGGAAGGCGGTGGGGGGCACGGAGGTGGTGTCCTCGCCGCGCAGGGTGATGCCGGCCTGGTCGAGGGCCTCCCGGACGGTGGCGGCATTGGTGCGGATCGTGCGCTCGCGGCCGTCGGCCAGGAAGGTGACGCTGCGCTCGGTACGGACGCTGAGGGCGAGGCCGGCGCGCGGGACCGGCGCGGTGCGGGGAGCGGAGAGGTAGGCGCCCTCGGCGCGGATGCCGAACTGGCGCAGGGCGCCCTCGACGGTGCGGGCGGTGGTCCACACCTCGCGCTGCCGGCCGTCGAGGGTGAGGCGCAGCGGGCGGCCGTAGCGGACGACGATCTCCTCGCCGTCGTCGAGGTGGGCGCCGGGGGCGGGGGCGACGAGGTCGTGGGGGCCGATGCCGAGGCCTTCGGAGGCGAGCAGTTCGCCGATGTCGTCGGCGAAGGTGTGCAGGTCGCGGGGGACCCCGTCGACGGTGAGGCGTACGGCCTTGTCGGCGGCGACGAACGCGGTGGTGCCGCCGGCGAGGAAGGCGACGACCAGCGCCTGCGGGACGATCCGCCGCCAGGTCGCGCCGAAGGCGGAGGGCCCCGCCGTACGGGCGCCGCGCCGACGGCCTGCGCCGGGAGCCCCGACCGGCACGGCGGTCGGCGGCGCGGGGACGGCCGGCGCGGGCGCGGGGACAGCCGGCGCGGGGGCGGGGACGACCGGCGCGGGGACCGCCGGTGCGAACGGGGCCGCCACCGCCTCGGCGGGACCCCGGCGGCGGCCGGAGCCGGAACCGGCCATCGGTACGTCGGGCCGGCCGCCCCGGCGCCGGCCGGGTCCGGCGGGCGCGGGCAGGACCCCCGGCCCCGCGGCCTCGGCGGCGCTGCCCCGGCGTCTGCCGGAGCCGGACGGGGCGGCCGACGCCGCGGCGGGCTCCCCGGCTCCGCGGCGGCGGCCCGTGCCCGGTTCGCCGGCGGGGGCGGGGATGGTCACGGCGCCGGGGAGCGTCACGGCGGCGGCCGGGGCTTCGCGGCCGCGGCCCCGGCGGCGGCCCGCCGGGGCGTCCGGGGCCGCCGCAGCCCCCGCCGGGGCGTCCGCCTCCGCCGGATCCCACGGGTCGGCCGGCCCGCCCGGGGGCTCGTCCTCGTACGCCTCCGGGACGGGACCGCCACGGCGGTGACTGCCCTGCGTATCGCTCACGACGCTCGCTCCACTGGTCCGGCCCCCGCTGGTTCGGGCACGGCACCTTAACGGAGGATGCGTCACGCTCCAAAGCTGTCCGATCACACAGCGTGGCGGTCGAGTGGGCGTCCGGTGCGGGGTTCCGGCAGTCCGGCGGGGTGGGTCCGGCCGGCGTCAGTAGGCGAAGGCGCGCGCCGTGTTGGCGGCCAGGGCGGTGGCCATGGCGTCCTCGCCGAGGCCCCGGACGGCGGCCATCGCCCGTACGGTCAGCGGAATGAGGTAGGGCGCGTTGGGCCGTCCGCGGTACGGCGCCGGGGTCAGATAGGGGGCGTCCGTCTCGACGAGCACCAGCTCCAGCGGGGCCACGGCGAGGGCTTCGCGCAGCGGCGCGGCGTTCTTGAAGGTGAGGGTCCCGGCGAAGGACATGTAGTACCCGGCGGCCGCGCACGCGCGGGCCATCTCGGCGTCCCCCGAGTAGCAGTGGAAGACGGTCCGTTCGGGGGCGCCCTCCTCGCGCAGGACGCGCAGCACGTCCGCGTGGGCGTCCCGGTCGTGGATGACCAGGGCCTTGCCCTGCCGCTTGGCGATCTCGATGTGGGCGCGGAAGGAACGCTCCTGCGCGGCCGCCCCCTCCGGGCCGGTCCGGAAGTAGTCCAGTCCGGTCTCGCCGACCGCCTTCACGTGGTCGAGCGCGGCGAGCGCCTCGATCTCGGCGAGCGCGTCGTCGAGCGCGGCCTCGCCGCCACCGGTCCGGGCGCCCTGCCGCGACCAGCCGTCGGGGTCCCCGTGGACGATGCGGGGGGCTTCGTTCGGGTGAAGTGCCACCGCGGCGTGGACGTTCGGGTACCGGGCCGCGGTCTCGGCGGCCCAGCGGGAGCCCTTCACGTCGCAGCCCACCTGGACGACCGTGGTCACGCCCACCGACGCGGCCTTGGCGAGGCCTTCGTCGACGGTGCCGGCCTGCATGTCGAGGTGGGTGTGCGAGTCGGCCACCGCCACCCGCAGCGGTTCGGGCAGCGGCGGCGGGGCGTCCTTCGAAGCGGTGCTCATGCGGCCGATCCTATGACCGGCGGAAGAGCCCCTTCAGCCGGGCGAGCAGTCCCCCGCGCTCGCCGGCGGCGTCCACGGCGACCGGTCCGGGGGCGTCGTGGAGCCGGGAGGCCTTGCGTGGCTTCGGGGCCCTGGGGGGCTTGGGCGCCTTCGGGGCCCTGGGGACGTTCTGCCCCGCCGGGACGGGTCCGGCGATGCCGGGGGCGACGGGGTGGTGGTAGAGCTGGTCGATCATCCCGAGCACGGAGGAGACCTGGCCCGCCCGCATGATCCGTACGACGTGCCCGCCGCAGTTCAGGCAGGTCGGGTTCGACAGCGGGGAGGGCACCCGCTCCTGGTTGGCCGTGTAGGTGACGAACGGGCGTCCCGCGCCGTCGACGCGGTGCTCAATCTCGTACGCCTGCTCCCAGCCGTAGCCGCACCGCATGCACGCGAACGAGTACGCCTCGTGCACGACCTGCACGGCGGGGGTGGACACGGCGCGGGGAACCGCGGCGGCGACGGGTACCGGGGTGTCTGCGATCTCACTCATGCCAGCTCCTCTTGTTCCACTGGTGCCATGGCCAGTGGACGCCTCTTCGGGCGGGAGCGCATCAGGCTCGGTCGAGTGTTGGACGGTCCTTGGGCGACTCATGCCCCAAAGCGCCCGGTGCGCGGTCTGGGCTTTGCCTTTCAGGTTAGTCCTTTACCGGACGAGGGCACCTTTCGAGCCTCATTCTTTGCCGCCACCACCGCATCGAAGACCTCGCGCTTGGGTACCCCGGCCTCGGCCGCGACCGCCGCGATGGCCTCCTTGCGCCGCTCCCCCGCCTCCTCGCGCACCCGCACCCTGCGCACCAGCTCCTCGGCGTCCACGTCGCCGGGCCCGGCCGCCGGCGCGCCCTCGACGACGACGGTGATCTCGCCGCGGACGCCCTCGGCGGCCCAGGCCGCGAGCTCGCCGAGCCCGCCGCGCTTGACCTCCTCGTACGTCTTGGTCAGCTCGCGGCACACGGCCGCCCGCCGGTCGGCGCCGAAGACCTCCGCCATGGCGGCCAGGGTGTCGTCGAGCCGGTGCGGGGCCTCGAAGTAGACGAGCGTGCGCCGCTCGCCCTCGACCTCGCGCAGCCGGCCCAGTCGCTCGCCCGCCTTGCGCGGCAGGAAGCCCTCGAAGCAGAACCGGTCCACCGGCAGTCCGGAGAGCGCGAGCGCGGTGAGCACCGCGGACGGGCCGGGCACGGCGGTGACCTTGATGTCCTTCTGCACGGCGGCGGCGACCAGCCGGTAGCCGGGGTCCGAGACGGAGGGCATGCCCGCGTCGGTCACCAGCAGCACCCGCTTGCCCGCTTCCAGAGCCTCGACCAGCTCCGGGGTGCGGGCCGACTCGTTGCCCTCGAAGTACGACAGCACGCGCCCGGTGGTGTACACCCCGAGCCCCTGCGTGAGCCGGCGCAGCCGCCGGGTGTCCTCGGCGGCGATCACGTCCGCCCGCTCCAGCTCGGCGCCGAGCCGCGGCGGGGCGTCCGCCAGGTCGCCGATCGGGGTCCCGGCGAGGACGAGGACGCCCGCGTGGCCGGCGGGCGTGTGGACGGGTTCGGTGCCGCGGGGCTGGTCAGCTGTCACCGCCACATCCTCTCAGCCCGCCCGCCCGGCCCGGCCCGCGGCGGGGACGGGGGGCGGGGCAGGAGGCCGGGCCGACCGGGACGCAGGCGGCTCCTCGGGGGTGGTTCCGGGGCCGCGTCCGCCCGCTGCCGGAGGTCCGGCTCGCCCGGCGGGCCCGCGGCGGCTGGGGCTCCCACAGATCGGTTCCCTACCATGACCCGGTGACCAGTACCGCGACGCCGCCGCCCAGCCCCGCGGGGGCCCCGCCCGCCCCGCCCGCGGGACGCGCAGAAGAGCCGCCCACGTGGCTGCGCCGCCTGCGCGGTTTCGGCTACGCGCCCCCGGCGGGGACCGGGCCGCGCCCGGACGCCCGCACCCGCCTGGTGCCCCCGTACGCCAAGCCGTCGGCGCAGCTGTGGGCGACCTTGGGGCTGCCGCCCGAGGTGTGGGGCACGTGGCAGCGCATCGTCGCGTGGGCCGGTCCGCTGCTGGTGGCGCTGGTCGCCGGCGTGCTGCGGTTCGTGCACCTGGGCAGCCCGAAGGCGGTGATATTCGACGAGACGTACTACGCCAAGGACGCCTGGGCCACGATCCGGCAGGGCTACGAGGCCAGCTGGCCCAAGGACATCGACAAGTCGATCCTCGCCAACCCGGACGGGGTGCCGCTGCCGGTCGACCCCGGCTACGTGGTGCACCCGCCGGTCGGCAAGTGGGTCATCGGGCTCGGCGAGTGGATGTTCGGCCTCACCCCCTTCGGCTGGCGGTTCATGACCGCCGTGCTCGGCACGCTGTCGGTGCTGATGCTGTGCCGGATCGGGCGCCGCCTCTTCCGCTCCACGTTCCTCGGCTGCCTGGCGGGCGCGCTGCTGGCGGTGGACGGCCTGCACCTGGTGATGAGCCGGACCGCGCTGCTCGACCTGGTGCTGATGTTCTTCGTGCTGGCCGCCTTCGGGGCGCTGCTCATCGACCGGGACCGGGCCCGGGCCAGACTCTCCGGCGCGCTGCCGGTGGACGAGGAGGGCCGGACCCGGCCCGACATGAAGATCGCCGAGACGCTGGGGCTGGGCTGGCGGCCGTACCGCATCCTGGCCGGCGTCTGCCTGGGCCTGGCCGCGGGCACGAAGTGGAACGGCTTCATCGCGCTGGCCTTCTTCGGCGTCCTGACCGTCCTGTGGGACGCGGCCGCGCGCCGCACCGCGGGCGCGGGCGCCCCGTACGCCGCGATGCTGCGGCGCGACGCGCTGCCCGCGTTCGTGTCGACGGTCCCGGTGGCGGTGGCGACGTACGTGGCCTCCTGGTCGGGCTGGATCCTCAGCCCGGACAACGGCAAGGGCGGCTACCTGCGCGACTGGGCCGCCAAGTACGACCGGGGCAGCACGCTGTCGTTCCTGCCGGAGTGGGTGCGCAGCCTGTGGCACTACGAGACCGAGGTCTACAAGTTCCACGTCGGCCTGACCTCCGGGCACACCTACGAGTCCAACCCGTGGAGCTGGCTGGTCCTGGGCCGGCCCGTCTCCTTCTTCTACGAGTCCCCCGGCCCCGGCACGGACGGCTGCCCGGCGACGGAGGCGGGCAAGTGCGCCCGCGAGGTCCTGGCCCTGGGCACCCCGCTGCTGTGGTGGGCGGGCTGCTTCGCGCTCCTGTACGTGCTGTGGCGGTGGTTCTTCCGGCGCGACTGGCGGGCGGGCGCGATCGCGTGCGCGCTGGGCGCGGGCCTGCTGCCCTGGTTCAACTACCAGGAGCGGACGATCTTCTTCTTCTACTCGGTCGTCTTCGTCCCGTACCTGTGCCTGGCGGTGGCGATGATGATCGGCGCCCTGCTGGGCCCGGCGGGCTCGTCGGAACGCCGACGGGCGCTGGGCGCGATCGGGGCGGGCGTGCTGGTCCTGCTGATCGTGTGGAACTTCATCTACTTCTGGCCCATCTACACCGGCCAGACCCTCCCGATGGACTCCTGGCGCCACCGCATGTGGCTGGACACCTGGGTCTAGCGGGTCGACCCTCCACGAGACCGTCGCCGGCGGCGGCAGGCGGGGCTCAGACGGGGCTCACGAGGGGTTCAGGAGGGTCGTGATCCGGGCCTCGGTCCAGTGGCCGGCCGCGCCCGGGCAGCGGGCGAGGTACGCGGCGACGGAGCGCTCGTCCCACGCGCCGGACTCCAGCAGGCCCGTCGCCAGGAGCCGCACGTACGCGGCGGAGGGCTCGACCCAGGGCACGTCCCCCATGGCCCACGGCGCCGTGAACGTCAGCACCGGGACGCCCTCCAGCGCGCCGGGGCAGACCAGCGTCTCGTACCGGCCGGGCCCCAGCACGTCGCGGCCCGTGCGCAGGACCGTGGTCAGGTCGAGGTCGGCGCCCGGCTCCCGGTACATCTCCTGGGCCGCGATGTCGGAGAACTGCCGCGCCGACACCAGGTGGGCCCGCGCCCGGGTCCGGCCCGGCGGCGCCGGGTCGTAGAAGCCCCGGCCGCCGGTCCACACCGCGGACTCCGTGGCGAAGTACAGCCGGCCCGGCAGTTCGACGGGGACCGACCGCGCCGGGGCGCGCCGGTCGCGGCACCCGGGGTGGCGGTGCGAGGACCCCGGAGGGGCGCCGCCGGCGATGTAGGAGTTCAGGCGGTCCAGGTGCATGTTCGAGCCGTACGCCGTGTACCAGACCAGGCCCGGCGCGGGCCCGTCCGTGCGGGCCGCTTCCACCTCGTGCACGACGCTCATGGGGCTCCTGGGAGATGTTCCGGTCCGGTAACAAGGGTGAACGACTGTGTATGCACAGCGTAAGGTCTGCACCTGAGGTTCTTTGAACATGTTCAGAGAAGCGATGTGTTTCCCGGGGGAGGGACCAGTAGTGAACGGGGCAGCGAAGAGTGCCGTCATCGGCGGGGTGTTCCTGGCGATGGTGGGCGGGACCGCGTACGGGGTGTACGCGCTGGTGGGGGACGACGGCGGGGGCGGTGACGCGTCCGGCGGCACCGGGGTGCGGTCGGAGAAGGGCAGCGGGCCGGTCGGCGAGAAGGAGGCCGCCGCGACCGCGAAGGCCTTCCTGTCGGCGTGGGCGGCGGGCGACGGCAGGGCCGCCGCGGACCTGACGAACAACGCCGCGGCCGCACAGACCGCGCTGGGCGACTTCGCGGCCAAGGCGTACGTGTCGAAGGCCGTGATCACCCCCGGCCCGCCCGCCGGGACCACCGTGCCCTTCAAGGTCGCGGCGGAGATCACGTACGAGGGTGTCACCAAGCCCCTCGCCTACGACTCCAAGCTGACCGTGGTGCGCGGCCTGACCAGCGGCAAGCCCCTGATCGACTGGCAGTCCTCGATCGTCCACCCGGAGCTGGGCGCCAACGAGACGCTGCGCGCCGGCGCGCCCGCGAGCCCGCCGGTGAAGGCCGTGGACCGCAACGGCGAGGAACTGACGGCGGAGAAGTACCCCTCGCTGCGGACGGTCCTGGCCCAGCTGCGCGAGACGTACGGTGCCAAGGGCGGCGGCAAGGCCGGCGCCGAGCTGTGGATCGAGCCCGCCGGCGGGAGCGGCACCCGGCGGACCCTGCTGACGCTGGTGGAGGGCGAGCCGAGCACCCTCAAGACGTACCTGGACACCAAGGTGCAGGCGGCGGCCGAGCAGGCCGTCGCCAAGTACCCCGAGGCGTCGGTGGTCGCCGTCAAGCCGAGCAACGGGCACATCCTGGCCATCGCCAACCACCGCGCGGACGGCTACGACGCGGCGATGACGGGCAACCGGGCGCCGGGCTCGACCATGAAGGTCGTGACGGCCGCGATGCTGCTCGACCGCGGCCTGGTCGCGGCCGACAAGCCGGCGGAGTGCACGAAGGACGTGGTCTGGGGCGGCCGCACCTTCCACAACCTGAAGAACTTCGAGCTGCCCGGCGCGACCTTCGCGAAGAGCTTCGCCCAGTCCTGCAACACCGCCTTCATCAAGCCGATCGACGGCGTGCGCGACGACGCGGCGCTGTCGAAGGAGGCCCAGGAGGTGTTCGGCATCGGCCTGGACTGGAAGACGGGCATCAAGTCCACGGACGGCAAGGTCCCGACGGCGACGGGCGCGGAGGAGGCCGCCGCGTACATCGGGCAGGGCCGGATCACCATGAACCCCCTGAACGTCGCGTCGGTCACCGCGACCGCGCGCACCGGGGTGTTCCGCCAGCCGCTGCTGGTCTCCCCGGACCTCGACGGGCGTACGGTCGCGACGGCCGAGCGGCGGATGAAGCCGGCGGTGCAGCAGCAGCTGGTGTCGATGATGCGGCTGACGGCGACCAGCGGTACGGGCGCCAGGGCGATGGCGCCGGTCGGCGGCGACAAGGGCGCGAAGACCGGTTCCGCGGAGGTCGACGGCGCGGGCAGCCCGGACAGCTGGTTCACCGGGTTCAGCGGCGACGTGGCCGCGGCGGCGATGGTCGAGGGCGGCGGCCACGGCGGCGACGCGGCCGGCCCGATCGTCGCCTCGGTCCTCACCCCCCGCTGACCCACCCGACGCCCCCGGCCCCCGGGCCCCCAGGGCCCCCTCAGCCCCGCCCGGCATGTGAGGCGCGGGAGCCCACCAACAACCGGGGGCGAAGCGCCACCCCCTTCAGCCCCGCCGGCGCTCACGGCGCGGGGGTCCGGGGCCGCGCCACGCCGACACGCACCGCAGCCCACCAGGAACCGGGGGCGAAGCGCCACCCCCTTCAGCCCCGCCGGCGTTTGAGGCGCGGGGGTCCGGGGGCAGGGCCCCCGGCAGCGGCGCCGCACACTGTGTTCCCGCTGCCCCCGAGGGAGCTCGTCGCGCACGCGGGAGCCGTACTGGCCGGCGTACGCGAACGGCCGGCCACCACCTGACGGCAGGACCGGGGCCGGGGCCGGGGCCGGGGCACGGACCGGCGGCCGGCCACCGCCTAGAGGCAGGCGCGCACCGCCCGGACCAGGGCCTGCGCCCGCGGGTCGGCGGTGACCGACTTGGCCAGGGCGTTCGTGACGTACCCGAAGCCGACGCCCGCCTCCGGATCGGCGAAGGCCAGCGAACCCCCGCGCCCCGGGTGCCCGAAGGAGGCCGGGGACAGCAGCGGTGAGGCGGCGCCGTGCAGCATGTAGCCGGGGCCGAAGCGGGTGTTCACCACGAGCACCCGGTCCGGGCCCGCGGACAGCTCCGAGCCGGCGAGGGCGGTGGTCCGCGGGGTGAACAGGCGGCCGCCGTCCTCGGTGTCGTCCAGCAGCGCCGCGTAGAAGCCGGCCAGTGCCCGCGCCGTGCCGGTGCCCGCCGAGGCGGGGAGTTCGGCGGCCCGGTACTCCGGGGCGTTCTCGTCCGGCAGCGGGTCGATGGCGGCGAAGGCGCGCCGGGTCAGGGAGGCGGGGTCGGCGTACGCCTCGGAAACGTTCCTGCGCGGCCGGATCCGCAGCGAGCCCGCCCGCTCCGGCGGTTCCACCGGGGCGACGCGGCCCACCCGGCCGGCCGCCGCCTCGGCTTCGGGCAGGCCGATCCAGAAGTCCAGCCCCAGCGGGCCCGTGACCTCGGCCGCCAGCCAGTGGCCGATCGAGGTGCCGGTCACCCGCAGCACCAGCTCCGACAGCAGCCAGCTGTACGTCTGCGCGTGGTAGCCGTGGTCGGTGCCGGGCTCCCAGAAGGGCCGCTGTCCGGCGACGGCGCGCGGCCCGGACGTCCCGTCGACGGCCTCGGCCGGGGTCAGGCTCCGGTCCAGCGCGGGTATCCCGGCCCGGTGCGCGAGCAGGTCCCGTACGAGCACCCGGTCCTTGCCGCCCGCCTTGAACTCGGGCCAGTACGAGCCCACCGGCGCGTCCAGGTCCAGCAGCCCCCGCTGGTGCAGCAGCAGCGGCACGGCGGCCGCGACCCCCTTGGTGGCCGACCGGACCACCTGCGCGGTCCCCGCACCCCACGGCTCCGCGGATCCCCCGGCGAACGCCCCGTCCGCGTCCTTCGGCCCCGCCCACAGGTCGACGACCCGGCGCCCGTCCCGGTACACGGCCACGGCCGCGCCCCGGTCCCCCAGCACCTCGAAGTTGCGTACGAATGCCTCGCGGACGGCCTCGAAACCCTCCGCCACCTCACCCTGGATGTTCACGAGCGGTCCAACACCCGGCGCCGCGCCCTTATGCCACGTGCACGGAGCGCGGGTCGAAGCCGAACGGCAGCTCCAGGCGGTGGGACCGCATCAGCTGCTCGTCGCACAGCAGGTCCTGGGTGCGGCCGTCGGCCGCGATGACGCCCTCGCTGAGGATCACGGCCCGCGGGCACAGCTCCAGCGCGTACGGCAGGTCGTGCGTGACCATCAGCACCGTCACGTCCAGGGACCGCAGGACGTCGGCGAGCTCGCGCCGCGAGGCCGGGTCCAGGTTGGACGAGGGCTCGTCCAGGACGAGGATCTCGGGCCGCATGGCCAGGACGGTCGCCACCGCGACCCGGCGGCGCTGCCCGAAGGACAGGTGGTGCGGGGGCCGGTCGGCGAAGCCGGCCATGCCGACCTGCTCCAGGGCGCCGTGGATCCGCTCCTCCAGCTCCGCGCCGCGCAGGCCGGCCGCCGCCGGGCCGAAGGCGACGTCCTCCCGGACGGTGGGCATGAACAGCTGGTCGTCGGGGTCCTGGAAGACGATCCCGACCCGGCGCCTGACCTCGGCGAAGTTCCGCTTCTCCACGGGCAGCCCGGCCACGGTGACGGAGCCGACGCCGCCGGCCAGGATGCCGTTGAGGTGCAGGACGAGGGTGGTCTTGCCGGCGCCGTTGGGGCCGAGCAGGGCGACGCGCTCGCCGCGCCCGACGGTCAGGTCCACTCCGAAGAGGGCCTGGTGGCCGTCGGGGTAGGCGTAGGCGAGGCCGGAGATCTCCAGCGAGGGTGGGGTCGTCACAGTGTCCATCCCATCAGACAGACGGCGAGCGCCGTCACCGGGAGCACGGCGGCGTACGCCCACTGGGTGCGCGTGGCCGTCACCTCGTCGATCACCGGCATCGAGCCGGCGTAGCCGCGGCTGACCATTGCCAGGTAGACCCGCTCGCCGCGCTCGTAGGAGCGGATGAACAGGGCCCCGGCCGTCTTGGCCAGCACGCCCCAGTGCCGGACGCCGCGGGCCTCGAAGCCGCGCGAGCGCCGCGCGACGGACATTCGGCGCAGCTCGTCGGTGACCACGTCGCCGTAGCGGATCATGAAGGAGGCGATCTGTACGAGCAGCGGCGGCAGCTTCAGCCGCTGGAGGCCGAGCAGCAGCGCCCGCAGTTCGGTGGTGGAGGCGAGGAGCACGGAGGCGGCGACGCCGAGGGTGCCCTTGGCCAGGACGTTCCAGGCGCCCCAGAGCCCGGAGACACTGAGTGACATGCCGAGTACGCCGACCCGTTCGCCCTCCGCCACGAAGGGCATGAGGACGGCGAACGCGACGAACGGGACCTCGATCACGAGCCGCCGGAGCAGGAAGCCCGCGGGGATGCGGGCCACGGCGGCGGCGCCCGCGACGAGGACGGCGTACAGGCCGAAGGCCCACACCGCCTCGCGCGGTGTGGACACGACGACCAGCACGAAGGCGAAGGTCGCGGCGAGCTTGCAGTGCGGCGGGAGGCGGTGGACCGGCGAGTGCCCGTGCCGGTAGAGCGTGTGGGCGTGGCCGGCTCCCATGTCAGCCCGCCGTGGGGGGCGCCGTGGAGGCGGCGGTGAGCTCGTCGGAGCGGCGGCGGCGGGACACGACGATGAAGATGCCGGTCCCGACGGCGACGGTCGCGCCGACGCCGATGACCCCGGCGAGGCCGCCGGACATGCGCGGGTCCTCGACGTCCTCGACGCCGTAGTCGGCGAGCGGGGAGCCGGCGGCCGCGTGGTCCTCGACCTTCGCGTCGATGCCCTTGTCGGCGGCGACCTTCTCCAGGCCGTCGGGGCTGGCGGAGGCGTAGAAGGAGACGAATCCGGCGAGGACGAGGGCGGTGACCAGCCCGGTGGCCCAGAACTTCCGGGTGGAGCGGTGGGCCGCCGGCGCGGGGGCCTCGGCGGCCGGGACGTCGACGAGCTCGCCGCCGACGCGCAGCTTCAGCGGCGTGTGCAGCCCGCGCGCGCCGTGCACCAGGTCGGGGCGTACGGCGATCACGGCGCCGACGGTGGCGGCGGTGATGGCGGCCTCGCCGATGCCGATGAGGACGTGCACGCCGACCATGGCGGTGAGGACCTTGCCGAGCGGGACGTCGGTGGTGCCGCCGACGGCGTAGACGGCGGTGAAGGCCGCGGCGGCCGCCGGGACCGAGACGAGGGCGCCGGTGAAGGCGGCGACGGTCACGGACCGGCGGGTGGGCGGCAGCACCTTGAGCAGCCCGCGGAAGATCGCGTACGCGACGACCACGGTGACGACGCCCATGACGGTGATGTTCACGCCGAGGGCGGTCAGCCCTCCGTCGGCGAAGAGGATGCCCTGCATGAGGAGCACCACGGAGACGCACAGCACCCCGGTGTAGGGGCCGACGAGTATCGCGGCGAGCGCCCCGCCCAGCAGGTGGCCGCTGGTGCCGGCCGCGACCGGGAAGTTGAGCATCTGGACGGCGAAGACGAAGGCGGCGACGAGGCCGGCGAGCGGGGCGGTGCGCTCTCCCCCAGAGCCTTCGGCCTGGGAGGGGCCCCCCAGTTCGCGGCGCGCGCCGCGCAGGCTGACGCCCACCGCGGCGACGGCCACCACTCCGGCGGCCACCGAGACGGGTGCGTTGATGAATCCGTCGGGCACATGCATGGAATGGCTCCGCTTCCTCACACAGACTTACAAAGTCTTTAACCGCTTAAGAATAGTGCCTACTTGCGAACCGTTGGCAAGAGCGTCGCTGTCACAAATAGAGCGGTGCGCTTTCGTGGGAATGTGCGAGGCTTGACGGACAAACGGACTCATATGTTCCGATTTCGAGGAGTCGTGTCGATGTCAGCGACCGCCGAGAATCCGCCCGCCGCCGGAGCGGCCACCGCGACCGCGGCCGCCGTCGAGGAACGCGTCAGGGCCCGCGTGATCACCGACGACCCGTTCTACCGGACCGTCCCGGCCTTCCTCCGCTTCGACCCCGACGAACCGCTGGCCGTCCGGATCGTCTTCCCCGCGGACCTCTCCCCCGAGGGCACGGACAACGAGTGGGTCTTCCCCCGCGCCCTGCTGGAGGCCGGTCTGGTGACCCCGACGGGGAGCGGGGACGTACGCGTCTGGCCCTGCGGCCGCGTCCAGGCGGTCGTCGAGTTCCACTCCCCCGAGGGCGTCGCGGTGGTGCAGTTCGACATCGCCGTGCTGCGCCGCTTCCTGCGCCGTACGTACGCCTCCGCCACCCGGTAGGCGCAAACGGCCCGGCCCCGTACCACCCTGGCGATCAGGCGGTACGGGGCCGGGCCGTCGTGCGGGAGCCGTCCGGTCAGACGTTGACGAGCTCGCGGTCCTTGTCCGGACCCTCCGGCGGGGTGGAGGTGCCGGCGAGGTGCTTGCGCAGGCTCTCGCCCTCCACGTCCACGTTCGGCAGCAGCTTGTCCAGCCACTTCGGCAGCCACCAGGCCTTGTGCCCGAGCAGGGCGAGGACGGCCGGGACGATGGCCATGCGGACCACGAAGGCGTCGAAGAAGACGGCGACGGCCAGCCCGAAGCCGATCATCTTCACCATCTGCTCACTGGCCCCGATGAAGCCCGCGAACACCGCGATCATGATGACGGCGGCGGCCACGACGACCCGGGCGCTGTACTGGAAGCCGGTCACGACCGCCTGGCCGGGACGCTCACCGTGGACGTACGCCTCGCGCATGCGGGTGACGAGGAAGACCTCGTAGTCCATGGCCAGGCCGAAGACCACGCCCACCATGAAGATCGGCATCATCGACATGATCGGGCCGGTCTGCTCCACCCCGAACAGCGAGCCGAGCCAGCCCCACTGGAAGACCGCGACGACCGCGCCGAGGGCCGCGACGACCGACAGCAGGAAGCCGAGGGCGGCCTTGAGCGGAACCAGGATCGAGCGGAACACCAGCATCAGGAGCAGGAAGGCGAGGCCGACCACGAGCGCCAGGTAGGGCAGCAGCGCGTCGTTCATCTTCTGCGAGAAGTCGATGTTCATCGCGGTGGCGCCGGTGACGAGGACCTCGTCGCCGCTGACCGCGCGGATCTCGTGGACCAGCTCCTCGGTCTGCGTCGAGGACGGGCGGTCCTTCGGGATGACGGTGATGACGCCCGCGTCGCCGGCCTCGTTGAGGTTCGGCGGGGTGACCGCGGCCACGCCCTCCAGCCCCTTGATCTGGTCGACGGTCTTGTCGGCGAGCGCCTTGTCGCCGTCGACGACCACCATCAGCGGGCCGTTGAAGCCCGGACCGAAGCCGTCGGACAGCAGGTCGTACGCCTGGCGCTGGCTGGTGGAGACCGGCTGGGCGCCGTCGTCCGGCAGGCCCATCTCCAGCTTGCTCGCCGGGATCGCGATGATCCCGAGGCCGATCACGCCGGCCAGCAGCACCATGACGGGGCGGCGCAGGACGAAGCGGGCCCAGCGGGTGCCGCCGTTGGCCTTGGGCTCTGCATCGGCCGGGCGGCCCTTGCCGAACAGCCTGCTCTTCGTACCGGCGGGAAGGACCTTCCTGCCCGCGAAGCCGAGGATGGCCGGGACCAGGGTCAGGGCGACCAGGACCGCGATGACCACCGTTCCGGCGGCCGCGAAGCCCATCTTGGTCAGCATCGGGATGTTGACGACGGCCAGGCCCACGAGGGCGATGACCACGGTCAGACCGGCGAAGACGACGGCGGAGCCGGCGGTTCCGGCGGCCCGGCCGGCGGCCTCGTCGCGCTCACGGCCCTCGGCGAGCTCCGCGCGGTAGCGGGAGACGATGAAGAGGGCGTAGTCGATGCCGACCGCGAGGCCGATCATCATCGCGAGGGTGGAGGTGGTCGAGCCGAGGTCCAGCACGTTGGCCAGCGCGGTGATGGAGGAGACGCCGATGCCCACGCCGATCAGCGCGGTCAGCAGCGGCAGACCGGCCGCGATCAGCGAGCCGAAGGTGATGACGAGGACGATCGCGGCGACCGCGATGCCGATGATCTCGCCGGACCCGGTCTCCGGGGCGGCCATCAGGGCGTCGCCGCCGATCTGGACGTTCAGCCCAGCGGCGGTGGCCTCCTTGCCGGAGTCCTTCAGCGCGTCGCGCGTCTCGTCCTTCAGCTCCATGCCGCTGACGTCGTACTTGACGCTGACGTAGGCGGTGGAACCGTCCTGGCTCACGGCCTGGGACTGGTACGGGTCGGCGACCGAGGAGATCTGCTGCGCGCCCGGGCCGGACTTCAGCTCGGAGACGATCTTCTCGACCTCGGACTTGGTGCCCGGGTCGGTGACCTTGGCGCCCTCGGGGGCCTTGATGACGATACGGGCGGTGGCGCCGTCGGCGGCCATGCCCGGGAAGCGCTGGTCCAGCAGGTCGAAGGCCTTCTGGGCCTCCGTGCCGGGTATGGAGAAGGAGCCGGAGGTGGGCGCGGACGCCGATGCGGCACCGAAGCCGGCGACGAACAGCAGCGCCACCCAGACGAGGGCGACGAGGCGGCGGCGCCGGAAGGCGCCCCGGCCGAGCCGGTAGAGGAAGGTGGCCACGTCGTGGTTCTCCCGTTCAGGTCGTGGGATGGATCCGAGACGGATCAGGGCATGGTGAGCCGGCCCGACGACGAGAGCGGCGTGTCAGGAGCAGCGGGAGGCGGTGGTGGGGACGGGGAGGGTCAGACGCCGAGGGCGGGGAACACCACGGCGTCGATGAAGTCACCGAGGAACGCCCGGTCCACCGGCCGGTCCTCGATCAGCGGGAGCGCGATGAACGCCCCGATGAGCATGTGGGGTACGAAATCCAGAGCGGGACAGTCCGGGCGGATCTCGCCCCGGTCCACCGCGCGCTGCAGCATGTGCTGGAGACCGTTGATCTCCGGGTCGACCAGCAGGTCCCGCAGCGCCTGGTGGAGTTCCGGGCTCTCGTGGACGGCGTGGGCCAGGCCCCGCATCAGCGCGGTGTCCTTGGCCATCTGCGCGTCGTCCGAGTGCTCCACCATGCGCGCGAAGTCCCCGCGCAGGGTGCCCGTGTCGATTTCGCGCAGCGAGACGGGCTGCGTGCACCGCAGGGCCTTGGCGACCAGTTCCGGCTTGCTCCCCCACTGGCGGTAGAGGGTGGCCTTGCTGGACTTCGTCCGGGCGGCGACCGCGTCCATGGTCAGCGCCTCGTAGCCGACGTCACGCAGGAGGTCGAGGACCGCCTCGTGCAGTTCGGCCTGCCGTTCGGGGGTGATCCGGCTACGCCGAGCCGCCATCGCCTCGGTCATGTCCGTCACCCTCCGTCCGAGCGAAACTGTTCCGTACGCTTAGACCATACCCCCACGTCTAGCGAAACGAAACCGTACCGTTTCGCTTCGGGGCGTGGCGTGGATCACCTGTACGAGTTGCCGGGCCCCCCTGCCGCGGAAAGCATTGGGGGGTGAGTCACGACGTCGCGTACCTCCGGTTCCCGCACCTGCACGACGACCTGCTGTGTTTCGCCACCGAGGACGACCTCTGGGTCGCCCCCCTGGTCCCCGACGGACAGACCCCCGGCCGGGCCTGGCGGATCACCGTCGACCGGACCCGGGTCAGCCACCCCCGCTTCTCCCCCGACGGCCGGCACATCGCCTTCACCACCTGGCGTAGCCTCGACCCCGAGATCCACCTCGCCCCCGTGGACGGCGGCCCGGCCCGCCAGCTCAGCTACTGGGGCGCCACCGACACCCGCGTCTGCGGCTGGACCCCGCCCGACGAGGAGGGCCGCAGCGACATCCTGGCCGTCTCCTCGCACGGCCAGCCCTTCTCCTACTTCGCCTGGGCGTACAGCCTCCCCACCGACGGCAGCCCCGGCGGACGCCTGCCCTGGGGGCCGGTCTCCGACCTCCAGGTGCACATCGGCGAGGACGGCGAGCGGCGCACCCTGCTGCTCACCGGAAAGCCCCCGCACGAGCCGGCCGCCTGGAAGCGCTACCGCGGCGGCGCCACGGGCCGGCTCTGGCTGCACGGCGCGCGGCTCCTGGAGGACATCGAGGGCCACCTGGACTCCCCGATGTTCGTGGCCGGCCGGATCGCCTTCCTGTCCGACCACGAGGGCGTCGGCAACCTGTACTCCTGCCTGCCCGACGGCACCGATCTGCGCCGCCACACCGACCACCGGGAGTTCTACGCCCGGCACGCCTCCAGTGACGGCTCCCGGATCGTCTACCAGTGCGCCGGGGACCTCTGGCTGGTGGAGTCGCTGGCCCCCGACGCGGTCCCGCGCAAGCTCCGGGTCCGGCTGGGGGGTCCCCGTGCGGGCCGGCGCAGCTACCAGGTGCCGGCCGCCAGCCACGTCGACTCGCTCTCGGTGGACGCCACCGGCCGGGCCAGCGCGGTCGTGGTGCGCGGCAGCCTGTACTGGCTGACCCACCGCGACGGGCCCGCCCGGACCATCGCCGACACCCCCGGCGTGCGGGTGCGGCTGCCGGAGATGCTCGGGAGCGGCGGGCAGGTCGCGTACGTCACCGACGCCGAGGGCGAGGACGCGGTCGAGATCGCCTACCTGCCGCGGGCCTCGGGGGAGCGGGAGCCGCGCCGGCTGGCCTCCGGAGAGCTGGGGCGCGTACTGGAGCTGCTGTCCGACCCGGACGGGGAGCGCCTCGCGATCGCCTCCAACGACGGGCGGCTGCTCCTCATCGACGCGACGGAGGAGTCCAACGGCGAGGTCACCGAGCTCATCCGGTCCGTCAACGGACCCGTCACCGACCTGGCGTTCTCCCCCGACGGGTGCTGGCTGACCTGGTCGCACCCGGGCATCGGCCGCTCGCTGCGGCAGATCAAGATGGCCCGGATCTCCGGTCCCGGCGCCCACACGGTCATCGACGTCACGAACGGCCGCTTCGAGGACGAGAGCCCGGTCTTCACCCGGGACGGCCGGTACCTCGCCTTCCTGTCGTGGCGCGGCTTCGACCCGGTGTACGACGTGCACACCGGGGACCTGTCCTTCCCCCTGGGCTGCCGCCCCTACCTGGTGCCGCTGTCCTCGGCGACCCCCTCGCCGTTCGCGTTCTCGCCCGACGGGCGGCCCGCGGCCGGCGGGCTCGACCCGCTCGACGGGGACTCGGACGCGGGCGACGGCGCGGTGACCGTGGAGGTGGAGGGGCTGGAGAGCCGGGTGACGCCGTTCCCGGTGTCGGCGTCGAAGTACTCGGCCCTGTACCCGGTCAGCGGCGGCGGGCTGGTGTGGCTGCGCTGGCCCATCTCCGGCGCGCTCGGCGAGACCTTCGCCAACCCGGCGGACACCAGCGGCAAGCCGACGCTGGAGCACTTCGACATGACGAAGGCCCGCAAGACCGAACTGGCTTCCGGGCTGGACTGGTTCGCGGTCAGCGGGGACGGCACGCGGCTCGTCGTGAACGACGACGGCGACCTGCGGGCGGTCCCGGCGACCGAGTCGGGCGACAGCGACTCGACCGTCTACCTGGACCTGCGGCGCATCCTGCACGAGGTCGACCCGGCGGCCGAGTGGCGCCAGGCCTTCGAGGAGGCCGGGCGGATCATCCGCGCGTACTTCTGGGAGCCGGGCATGTGCGGGATCGACTGGGACGGGGTGCTGCGCCAGTACCGCTCCCTGGTCGAACGGGTCGCCTCGCCCGACGAGTTCGCCGACCTGCTGCGCGAGGTCCTCGGCGAGCTGGGCACCTCGCACGCGTACGTCTCCCCCGCCCGCCGCAACGAGGGCCCCCCGCACTACCAGCGGGCGATCGGGCTGCTCGGCGCCAACCTGGTCCCCCGGGACGGCTCCTGGGTGGTCAGCCGCATCCTGCCCGGCGAGTCCTCGGACTCCAAGGCCCGCTCCCCGCTGGCCGGAACGGGCATCCGGGAGGGTGCGGAGCTCACCCACGTGGACGGCCGCCCGGTCGACCCGGTGACCGGGCCGTACCCGCTGCTCGGGGCGGCCGGCGGCACCACCGTGGAGCTGACGTTCCGGCCCGCGGAGGGCTCCGGCCGGGCCCGCCGGGTCGCCGTCGTCCCGCTCGTCGACGAGCGGCCGCTGCGCTACCAGGACTGGGTGTCCAAACGGCGCGCGGTGGTCCGGGAGATCAGCGGCGGCCGCTGCGGCTACCTCCACATCCCGGACATGGGCGGCTCGGGGTGGGCGCAGTTCAACCGCGACCTGCGGATGGAGATGTCCCGTCCGGCGCTGATCGTGGACGTGCGCGGCAACGCGGGCGGGCACATCAGCGAGTTGGTGGTGGAGAAGCTGACCCGCTCGATCCTCGGCTGGGACCTCCCGCGGGGCGCCCAGCCGGTGTCGTACGCCTCCAACGCGCCCCGCGGTCCGATCGTGGCGCTGGCCGACGAGGCGACCGCCTCGGACGGGGACATGATCACCGCGGCCGTCAAGCTGCTGGGGCTCGGCCCCGTGGTCGGCCAGCGGACCTGGGGCGGCGTGGTCGGGATGACCGGCCGGCACACCCTCGGCGACGGGACGGTGATCACGGTGCCGATGAACGCGGCGTGGTTCCCGGAGTACGGCTGGTCGGTGGAGAACCACGGCGTGGAGCCGGACCTCGCGGTCCTGCGAACCCCGCTCGACTGGGCCGAGGGCCGCCACGCGCAGCTCGACGACGCGGTGCACCTGGCGCTGGAGCTGCTGGAGCAGGACCCGGCGGCGGTGCCGCCCGGCTACACGGACGTACCGGACCTGCGCCGCCCGGAGCTGCCGCCGAGGCCGTAGGGGCGCGGGACGGCGGAGGGGACAGGCGGACACGGGGAAGGGGCGCGGCCCGCGGGCAGCGCCCCTTCCGTCGGTCGGTCCGGTCGCGCGCTACGCGCCGACGCCGTCGTCGACGGCCTCGGCGCGGCGGCGCCGCTCCGCCCGGGCGGGAATGCCCGGGGCGTCCGGCGCGCGCTGCGCCGAACCCTCCGGGGACTCGTCGCGCATCGGGACGGCTTCGGCGCCTGCGCGCTCGGCCAGTTGCCTCGCCTTCTCGTGGAACTGGTCTCTCAGGCCCATGGCGTACCTCCAGCGTGATGTCGGGGGGCTCGGGTGCGACCAGCCTGGCACGACCGGACGAACCTCGCACATCCGACATCTCACACTCAGGGGCGCGCGGCCCGCTCCTGCTCGTCCGCGGCCCCGCCGGCCCCGACGAGCCCCTTCGGGACGGAGGCCAGCCGCGGCTCGAACCGCTTCATCTCGCGCTGCCCGACAGCCGCGATGATCCCCGGCAGGTAGCCGCGCACGCCCTGCATCCCGCGCAGCCACCACTGCGCGTACACGTGCGCCGAGCGACGCTCGATGCCCGCCACGATCCGGTCGACGGCCGGCCCCAGCGGGTACGTGCGGTTCGACGGCCAGGGCAGCCGCTGGCGCAGCTCCCGCATCACGTCGTCCTGGTCGGCGCCGCGCACCATGTCGGTGTCGGTCCAAGAGAGGTAGCCGACGCCGACCTTGACGCCCTTGTAGCCGACTTCGGCGCGCAGGCAGTGGGCGAAGGCCTCGACGCCCGACTTGGAGGCGCAGTACGCCGTCATCATGGGCGCCGGGGTGATCGCGGCGAGCGAGGCGATCTGCAGGAAGTAGCCGCGGCTCTCCGTCAGGACGGGCAGGAAGGCCCGCCCGGTGACGGCCCCGCCGATCAGGTTGACCTCGATCACCCGGCGCCAGGCGTCGGGGTCGGAGTCGGCGAACGGCCCGCCGGAGGCCACGCCCGCGTTCGCGACGACGATGTCGACCTTGCCGAAGCGCTCCTTGACCTCCTGTGCGACGCGGGCCATCGCCTCGTGGTCGGTGACGTCCGCGTACCAGTGGGCGCTCTCGGTGTGCAGCCGTTCGGAGACCTCCTTGAGGGCCTCCGGCTCCAGTCCGACGAGCGCGATCTTCGCGCCGCGCGCCGAGAGCTTGCGGGCGAGGAGCTCGCCCACCCCGCGGGCGGCGCCGGTGACGACGGCGACCTGGCCTTCCAGACTCCTGCGGCTCACGGGGTCTTCTCCTTCTCTTCGGTGGGGAGGTACAGGGCGGCGAGTTCGCGCAGGGCGCGGGTGACGGCTTCCGGGGCCTCGATCGGGGTCATGTGCCCGATCCCGGTGAGCTCGGTCAGCCCCACGCAGTTCGGGAGCGCGGCGGCGAGCCCCCGGGCGTGCACCACGGGGGTGAGCCGGTCGCTCGTGCCGGCGACGACCGCGGTGGGCACGGTGAGCCGGGCGACGTCCGCGTCGAGGTCCAGCCCGGCCAGCACCTGGGACCAGTCCCGGCGGACCCCCGCGGGACAGGCGTGCACGATGCGGGCGCAGGCCTCGACCGCGTCGGGCGCGGAGCCGGGGGCCATGGTGGCGTACTTGAGGATCGCCCGGGCGACCGGCGTGACGGGCCCGAGCGGAACGCGCGAGCCCAGCACCGCGCCGGTGACACGAGTCCGCGCGCGCCCGGCGCCGAACGGCAGGACCCGCGCCTCGGCGACCAGCCGTCCGCTGCCCGTACTGCACAGCAGGGCGGCTGCGGCGTGCTCGGCGAACTCGGGCCGGCGGGCGGCCGCCATGACGGTCATCCCGCCCATGGAGTGCCCGGCGACGACCGCCCGCTCCCCGGCGGTCAGGGTGGCCTTCAGCACGGCCACCAGGTCGTCCGCGAGGGCGGTGGTGGTGCACGCGCGGGAGGCGGGACTGCGCCCGTGGCCGCGCTGGTCGTAGGCGATGACGCGGTGGTCCGTGGCCAGCTCGCGGATCTGCGCGGCCCAGAAGGCCGTGGAGCAGGTCCAGCCGTGCGCCAGCACCACGGCCGGCGCCCCCTCCTGCCCGTGCACCTCGACGTGGAGGCGGGCCCCGTCGGCGGAGACGGCCTCCAGCTCCCGCCGCGCGGCGGGCGGGGCATAGCGCCCGGTCGTGACGTGCGCCGCGCGGCTCACGCGGCCCCCTCCTCGGCGGCGGGCGCGGCGGCGGCGGGGGCGGCGGCCGGAGCCGGCGCTGGGGCCTCGGCGGCGGCCTCGGCCGCCCGGCCCGGCCGGGACGCGGCCACGCCCCCGGCCACGCCCACCGGCACCGCCATCCGCTCCCGCTCCCGCTCCCGGTCCTGGGCGCGGACGACCTCGTACTCCGCGACGTCCACGGTCCGCGTCTCCTTGCGGAACTCACCGGTCGTGCCCGGCCAGACGGTGGTGTTGCGGCCCTGGGCGTCCAGGTACCAGCTGGTGCAGCCGCCGGTGTTCCAGACCGTCCGCTCCATCCGCGCCTGGACGTGCCGGTTCCACGTGTTCACGGCGGAGGGCCGGGCCGCCAGCGCGACCTTGCCGCCCAGGCTGCTTCCGTCGAGGAGGGCAAGCTGGCGCAGGTAGTCCGCCATGTAGTTCAGCTGGGACTCGATCATCAGGATCATCGAGCTGTTCCCCAGCCCGGTGTTCGGACCGATGATCGTCATCCAGTTGGGGAAGCCCGCCGCCGTCGCACCGCGCAGCGACTGCATCCCGTCCTTCCACTCGTCCGCGAGGGTCTTGCCCTCCGCGCCGACCACCCGGTCGGCGATCGGCATGTCCGTGACGTGGAAGCCGGTGCCGAAGACGATCGCGTCGACCTCGGTCTCCGTCCCGTCGGCGGCGACCAGCACCGAGCCGCGGATCTCCTTGAGGCCGGAGGCGACCAGGTCCACGTTGGGCCGGGCCAGCGCCGGGTAGTACTCGCTGGACAGCAGGATCCGCTTGCAGCCGATCCGGTACGAGGGCGTCAGCTTGGCCCGCAGCGCCGGGTCCTTGATGGAGCGGGCCATGTTGGCCTTGGCCAGCGCCTCGACGAGCCCGAGCTGGTTCGGCCGCTTGGTGAAGGCGCTGACCTGGAGCTCCCGGATCCCCCACAGCAGCCCGCGCCGCGCCGCGCGGGTGAAGGGAAGCTGGCGGTGGAGCCACCGCTCCACGGTGGAGATCGCCCGGTCGGTGCGCGGCATCACCCACGGCGGGGTCCGCTGGAAGAGCGTGAGCCGCTCCACGTCGGGGGCGATGGCGGGCACGATCTGGATGGCGGAGGCGCCCGTGCCGATCATGGCGACGCGCTTGCCGACGAGGTCGTAGTCGTGGTCCCAGCGGGCCGAGTGGAAGACCTTCCCGGGGAACTCCGCGAGCCCCGGTATCTCCGGCATCTTCGGGTCGGACAGCGGCCCGGTGGCCGACACGACCACGTCGGCGGTCAGCTCCCCGGCGGCGGTCTCGATCTCCCAGTGCAGCTCCTCGGCGTCCCAGCGCATCATCCGCACCTCGGAGTCGAGGCGGATGTGCCGGCGCAGCCCGAAGGTGTCGGCGACGTGCTCCAGGTACTCCCGGATGGCGGGCTGCCCCGAGAAGGTCCGCGGCCAGTCCGGGTTGGGCGCGAAGGAGAAGGAGTACAGGTGCGACGGGACGTCGCACGCGCACCCCGGATAACTGTTGTCGCGCCACGTCCCGCCGACCGACCCCGCCCGTTCCAGGACGACGAAGTCCGTGATCCCCTCGCGCCGCAGCCGTACGGCGGCCCCGAGACCGCCGAAGCCCGACCCGATCACCGCCACCCGTACGTGCTCACGCCGCCCGTGCTCGCGCTCGCCCATGCCCGCCGCCTCCGCTTCATCCGCAGTGCCTTGCCAGACCATCGCAACACTGCCAGCAATCACTGGCACAATCGGGAGGGTAGAGCAGCCCCGTACTCATGGGTAGGGGTCGCGCCCGGAAAGTTACCGCCGGTACGCCATAGGCTGCGCCCGTGGCGAAGGACGAGACGGAAGCGAAGACAGTGCGCGAGTACCGCACGGAGGAACTGGCCGAGGCGGCCGGCATCCCCGTCCGCACCCTGCGCTTCTACCGCGAGCGCAAACTGCTCCCGCCGCCCCGCCGCGAGGGCCGCATCGCCTGGTACGACGAACACCACCTGGCCCGGCTGCGCACCGTCGCCGCCCTGCTGGAGCGCGGCCACACCCTCGGCGGCATCGCCGAGCTGACCGCCGCCTTCGAGAACGGCCGCGACGTCGGCCAGCTGGGTGAGCTGCTCGGCATCGGCTGGTCGGAGGAGACCCCCGTCCGCCTGACCCCCGAGGCCCTCGCCGACCACTTCGAGGGCGAGGTCACCCCGGAGAACCTGGCGGCCTCCCTCGACCTCGGCTACCTCGCGACCGACGGCGAGGAGATCGTGCACGTCAGCCGGCGGCTGCTGGACGTCTCCTCGGCCCTGGTCCGCGAGGGGATCCCGCTCTCGGCCGTCCTGGAGACCGGCCGCCGGGTCCGCGAGCACGCGGACGCGCTGGCCGCCCTGTTCACCGAGCTCATTTCGACCCACACCTCGCAGGATGCCCTCCCGCGCCTGCGCCCGCTGGCGAAGAGCGTGGTGGAGGCGGAGCTGACGATGGCGATGGACCGCCTCCTGGCCGCGTCACCGGCGCCACCGTCGTCCCCGCACCGGGATCAGACCCCGAGCTGATAGACCACGGTCACCGGCGCGTGGTCGGACCAGCGCTCCGGGTGCGTCTCGGCCCGCTCCACGAAGGCCTTCACCGCCTTCGCGGCCAGCCCCTCGGTCGCGACCTGGAGGTCGATCCGCCAGCCGGCGTCGTTGTCGAAGGCCCGGCCCCGGTAGGACCACCAGGAGTACGGCCCCTCGGCGTCGGGGTGCAGCCCGCGCACGACGTCGACGTAGCCGGCCTCCCCGTAGACCTTCCCCAGCCACTCCCGCTCCTCGGGGAGGAAACCGGCGTTCTTGCGGTTGGTCTTCCAGTTCTTGAGGTCGGCTTCCCGGTGGCAGATGTTCCAGTCGCCGCAGACGACGACCTCGCGCCCGTCGGCGGCGGCCCGCACCTTCAGCTCCTGGAGGTAGGCGAGGAACTCGCCCATGAACCGGTACTTCTCGTCCTGCTTCGCGGTCCCCGCCTCGCCCGACGGCAGGTAGAGGCTGGCGACCGTCACACCGGGGAAGTCCGCCTCGACGTACCGCCCGGAGGCGTCGAACTCGTCGCTGCCGAAGCCGACCCGCACCCGCTCCGGCTCTCGCCGGCTATAGAGCGCGACCCCGGCCCGGCCCTTGACCGCGGCGGGCGCGAAGACGGTGTGCCAGCCCTCGGGCTCCCTGGCCCCGGCGGGAATCTGCCCCTCCTCGGCCCGCACTTCCTGGAGGCAGACGACGTCGGCGTCGGAGCCGGCGAGCCACTCCACGAAGCCCTTCTTCGCGGCGGCGCGGATCCCATTCACATTCACGGAGGTCACAGTGAGCATCCCTGCACGATAGCGGGATGCTTCCGTACGATATTCGAATGTCTCACGGGATGATCCAGCTCCGCGCCGTGCCTTACGACCACCCTGACGCGGTCAAACTCAACGACCAGGTCCAGCTCGAGTACCAGGAGCGCTACCAGGGTGAGGGCGACGTCACGTTCCTCGACCCGGTGATGTTCGCCCCGCCCCGGGGCCTCTACCTCGTCGCCTACGACCTCGCGGACGCCCCGGTCGCGAGCGGCGGCTGGCGCAGCCAGGACGAGAACGACGAGGGGTACGCGGACGGCGACGCCGAGCTGAAGCGCATGTACGTCGTCCCCGAGGCCCGCGGCCTGGGCCTCGCCCGCCGCATCCTGACGGTCCTGGAGGAGGACGCCCGCGCGGCGGGCCGTACCCGGATGGTGCTGGAGACCGGCGACCAGCAGCCGGAGGCGATAGCCCTCTACCTCTCCTCGGACTACGCCCCGTCGGCGAAGTTCGGCCACTACCGCTTCCACGACTCCAGCCGCTGCATGACCAAACCGCTCACCACCCCGTCCTGACCCCCGCCAGGCCCGGCGCCGGCCCCGGCGCCTCCGCCACCGGCTCGGGGCTGGCCACAGCAGAAGGCCTGGTGCGCCCCTCCCGGCAATAAGAGCCGGGCATAACGGCGTTCGGCGCGCAAACGCCGAGATCCCGCCCGGTCTTTCGACCGGACGGGATCTCATGACGTTCCCGAGAGCTACTCGCGAACTGTCGTTTGTGGACCTGTGGGGATTTGAACCCCAGACCCCCTCGATGCGAACGAGGTGCGCTACCAGACTGCGCCACAGGCCCTTGCGACGTGTGAAACATTAGCATCCCCCCGCGGGTGCTCCAAAACCGGATTCCGGGAGCGTCCGCGCAGGTCCGCTCACTCGTTCGCGGCCCGCGGACGCTCGTCGCTCTCGTACTGGTCGAACAGTGGCGTGCGGCCCCGCTCGCGGCCGCGGGGGCGCGGGGTGGTGGGGGTCTGAGCCTGGGCCTGGGCCTGAGCCTGGGCCTGTGCCTGGGGCTTGGGCTCCGGTGCCGGGGCGGCGGGCTGGGCGCGCAGGCGCGGCTCCGTCGGTTCGGCGGTGCTGGAGCGGGTCGAGCTCCAGGCGTCCGGGGCCGCGGGGCCGGTGGCGCGCGGGGCGACCGGCGCAGTCACGTACGTCGGCAGCGGGACCGGGACCGGCTCCCAGCTGTCACCGCGGGCGGGGCCGCGCTCGCGCTCGCGCTGCTGGTCCACCCACTCGGCGTGGTCGGTCTGTTCGACGAGCGCCCTGCGGCCGGCTTCCTGCGGGGAGACCGGTGGCGCAGGGTCCGCATCGCCGCCGGCCGCGGCCTCGGGCTCGCGGCGGCGGGGGCGGTTCTCGCGCAGGTGCCGCGCCGCGGCCTCGGCGCGGCGCCGGTCCATCGTGAACTCGTAGCGGCGCCGCTCCTGGACCCGCAGGTGCACGATGTACGCGCTCAGCAGGAAGGCCGGGACGGCGGGAGCCCACAGCAGGCGCAGGCCGCCCACCGCGGCGACGATCGCGCCCAGGGTGAAGACGAGGAACAGGAGCGCGGTGGTGCGCCGGCGGCGGGCGAGGACCTGGAGGCGCTGCTCGCGCCGGGCCCGCTCGGCGCGCTGCTCGCGCTCGGCACGCTGCTCGCGCTCGGCCGCGGCGGCCGGTCTCGGCTCCGACCTGGTCGGGGGCACGACGAAGGCCCGGGCGTCGGCGTCCACGGATTCGACCTTTTCCGTGGCGGCGTCCGGGTCCGCGCGGGGCTCGGGCTCCGCCTCCTCGTCACCGCGCTCACGCAGCCCCTTGGCGTAACGGCGCTCCATTCCCGCCCGGCCGGAAAGCAGCCGAATGGCAGTGGAGAAGCGTTCCGTCGGACGGGCTTCGTTCAGCTCGTCCTGCCTCCGGAGCCACATGGGCACCAAGTAGGCGGCCCAGGCCCCGACAATGACTGCGTAGATGAGGCCGCTGCTGCTCACACCTCATACCGTAGAGGGGGCGGGCCGACGGGATCGGCCAATTGGGCCGGTGTGTCGCGCGATCTCGCTGATATCACGGACTTTTTTTGTGATTCTTCGGATCAGGTTATGGGCGAATCGGCTCAGCGACCCTTAATTCGAACAGCTATTCGGTTTTCGTGGGCGTTCGGGCCCGAGTCCCGGGGCCCGGTTCCGGGATATCTATTTCGACGGGCTCTCCGGATGGCGGGCCCGGTGCCAGCGGCGCAGCAGCCCGTCCGGAACCTCCTCCACGGTGACCGCGTACACGATGTGGTCGCGCCAGGCCCCGTCGATGTGCAGGTAGCGCGGGCGCAGCCCCTCCTCGCGCAGGCCGAGCTTCTCCACGACCCGGCGGCTCGGCCCGTTCTCCGGGCGGATGCACACCTCGATCCGGTGCAGCCCGACCCGGCCGAAGCAGTGGTCCACCGCGAGCGCGACCGCCGTCGGCATCACGCCGCGGCCCGCCACCTCGCGGTCCACCCAGTAGCCGACGTGGCCCGCGCACATCGAGCCCCAGGTGATCCCCGCGACCGTCAACTGCCCGACGAGCCGGCCCTGGTACTCGATGACGAAGGGCAGCATCCGGCCCGCGTTCGCCTCGGCCCGCAGGTGGCGCACCATCTGACGGTACGTCGGCCGCTGGACCACCGGCCCCCACGGGGCGGGCGGCGGGATGGTCGCCTCCCACGGCCGGAGCCACTCGCGGTTGCGCCGGTTGACCTCGCGCCAGGCCTTCTGGTCCCGCAGCTTTATCGGCCGGAGCGTGACGTCGCCGTCCGCCAGGACCACCGGCCAGGTCGGGCCGTTCAGCTCGTGCTCCCGGAGGGTCCCGCCGGTCTGGGGTGGTCGCCGCCGCGGATCTGGTCCACGGCGTGCAGGAGGATCCGGGACAGGACGGCGACGCCGTCCTTCACCCCGCCCGTCGAACCCGGGAGGTTGACGATCAGGGTGTGTCCGGCCACGCCCGCCAGGCCCCGCGACAGGGCCGCGGTCGGGACCTTCGCCAGGCCCTCGGCGCGGATGGCCTGCGGGATGCCCGGGATCTCGTAGTCCAGCACCCGGGCGGTGGCGTCCGGGGTGCGGTCGGTCGGCGAGATGCCGGTGCCGCCGGTGGTGAGGACGACGTCGTACCCGGCGGCCACGCCCTCGCGGAGCGCCTGCTCGACGGGGTCGCCGTCCGGGACGACGCGCGGGCCGTCCACCGCGAAGCCGAGCTCCTCCAGCGCCGCGGCGAGCAGCGGTCCGCCCCGGTCGGGGTAGACGCCCTGCGAGGCCCGGTTCGAGGCCGTGACCACCAGGGCCCGCAGCGGCGCCGGAGCGGTCTCGGGCTCGGTCTCCGCGGGCGCCTCGGGTACGGCGTGCAGGTGGCTGTGGACCTCGCCGCCGCGCGGGGCGTTCACGCGCGCGCCCAGTCGCCGGACTTGCCGCCGGTCTTCTCCTCCACCCGGACGTCCGTGATGACGGCGCCCTTGTCGACGGCCTTGACCATGTCGATGACGGTCAGCCCGGCGACCGCGACGGCGGTGAGCGCCTCCATCTCGACGCCCGTGCGGTCGGTCGTCTTCACGGTGGCCAGGATCTCGACGGCGTCGTCGGCGACCCTCAGGTCCACCGTCACGCCGGAGACGGCCAGCGGGTGGCAGAGCGGGATCAGGTCGGGGGTCTTCTTCGCGCCCATGATCCCGGCGATCCGCGCGGTGGCGAGCGCGTCGCCCTTGGGGACGCCCTCGCCGCGCAGCAGCTCGATCACCCGGGGGGAGACGAGCACCCGTCCACTGGCGCGGGCCGTCCGGGCGGTGACGTCCTTCCCGGAGACGTCGACCATCCGGGCCGCCCCGGCCTCGTCGATGTGGGTCAGCCTGCTCTGCGTACTCATAGCTCTGCGCGCCGCTTCCGTCCGGGCCCCCGGGGGGCCTGTGTGATGCAACACGCTACCCGCACCGGCCGGACTTCAGCCGAGCAGGACCACTTCCAGCTCGGCCCCGGGCTCCACCGAGGTGACGTCCTCCGGTACGACGATCAGGGAGTCGGCGTGCGCCAGCGCGGCGATCAGGTGGGAGCCCGATCCGCCGACCGGGCTGACCGTGCCGTTCTCGGCGTCGTAGGTGCCGCGCAGGAACTGGCGGCGGCCGGCCGGGGAGCCGATCGCCTTGTCGGCGGTGAGCACCGCGCGCACGCTGGGGCGGCTGACCCCGGCCTCCGGGAGGCCCATGAGCGTACGGATCGCGGGGCGCACGAACAGCTCGAAGGAGACGTAGGAGGAGACCGGGTTGCCGGGCAGCGCCAGGAGCGGGGTGTGGTCCGGGCCGATGACGCCGAAGCCCTGCGGCTTGCCGGGCTGCATGGCGAGCTTGCGGAAGTCGACGCCGGCGCCGTCGACGCCGTCCTCGCCGGTGGCGACGGAGGTCAGCGCCTCCTTCACCACGTCGTACGCGCCGACGCTGACCCCGCCGGTGGTGACGAGCAGGTCGGCGCGGATCAGCTGGTCCTCGATGGTGGAGCGCAGGGTGTCGGCGTCGTCCGCGACGGCACCGACCCGGTAGGCGATGGCGCCGGCGTCCCTGGCCGCGGCCGCGAGCGCGAAGCTGTTGGAGTCGTAGATCGTCCCGGCGGTCAGCGCCTCGCCGGGCTGGACGAGCTCGCTGCCGGTGGACAGGACGACCACGCGGGGGCGCGGCCGGACCCGGACGGTGCCCCGTCCGATCGCGGCCAGCAGGGCGATCTGCGGCGGGCCGAGGACCGTGCCGGACGCCAGGGCCAGGTCGCCGGCCTGTACGTCGCTGCCGCGCGCCCGGACGTGCGCCCGGGCCTCGGCGGCCCGGTGCACCCGTACCTCGCCGCCCGCGCCCTCGGGGGCGGAGCTGGCCGGGGTCATTCCGGAGGCGGCGCCGCCGCCCGTGCCGCCGTCGGTCCACTCGACCGGTACGACGGCTTCCGCGCCGGGCGGCAGCGGGGCGCCGGTCATGATCCGCGCGGCCTGGCCGGGGCCCACGGTGGGCAGCTCGCCGCTGCCCGCCGCGACGTCCCCGATGACCGTCAGCACCGCCGGGAACTCCTCGCTCGCACCCTGGACGTCGGCCGTGCGGACGGCGTAGCCGTCCATGGAGCTGTTGTCGAAGGGCGGGAGGGCGACGGGCACGGTGACGTCCTCGACCAGGACACAGCCCTGGGCGTCCAGCAGCTGGAGCTCGATGGGCTCCAGCGGCCGGACGGTGGCGAGGACGTCCGCGAGGTGCTCGTCCACCGACCAGAGGCGCTGCTCGCGCGGGGCCTGCCCGGTGTCCTGCGGTGCGGAACTGCTCAAGGTCCTACATCTCCTCCGTGACGTAACGGTGAAGCCAGGTGCGGAACTCCGGGCCCAGGTCCTCACGCTCGCACGCGAGGCGGACGATGGCCCGCAGGTAGTCCCCGCGGTCCCCGGTGTCGTAGCGGCGGCCCCGGAAGACCACGCCGTGCACCGGGCCGCCGATGGTCTCGTCGGCGGCCAGCTTCTGCAGGGCGTCGGTGAGCTGGATCTCCCCGCCGCGGCCCGGCTCGGTCTCCCGCAGTATGTCGAAGATCGCGGGGTTGAGGACATAGCGTCCGATGACCGCGTAGTTGCTGGGCGCGTCCGCGGCGTCCGGCTTCTCGACGAGGCCGGTGACGCGGACCACGTCCTCCTCGTCGGTGGCCTCGACGGCGGCGCAGCCGTAGAGGTGCACGTTGGCGGGGTCGACCTCCATCAGCGCGACGACGGTGCCGCCGGTGCGGCCGTAGATGTCGGCCATCTGACGGAGCAGCGGGTCGCGGGGGTCGATGAGGTCGTCGCCGAGCAGGACGGCGAAGGGCTCGCGGCCAACGTGCGGCTCGGCGCAGAGGACGGCGTGGCCGAGTCCGCGCGGGTCGCCCTGGCGGACGTAGTGCATGGTGGCCAGGTCGCTGGACTCCTGGACCTTCTTGAGCCGGTCGTCGTCACCCTTGGCGGTGAGGGCGGATTCCAGCTCGTAGTTCCGGTCGAAGTGGTCTTCCAGCGCGCGCTTGTTACGCCCCGTGATCATGAGGACGTCGTCCAGCCCGGCCGAGACGGCTTCCTCCACCACGTACTGGATGGCCGGCTTGTCCACGACCGGGAGCATTTCCTTCGGGGTCGCCTTGGTCGCCGGGAGGAACCGAGTACCGAGGCCCGCAGCCGGGATGACGGCCTTTTTGATCACGGGGTGCAACATAGTCATGGGCGGAACGATAGTGGGTCCAGCCGAACGTCAGGCCGGATCGCGGTCAGTATCATGATATATGTCCATCTTCACAAGGATATTTGAGTCACCAGTGGCAGAGAACCCACCCTCCCCCGCCGCGAAGGCCGTGCTGCGCCGAGAACTCCTCACCGCCCGCCGCGCCTTGTCCCCCGACGACCGCGCCGCCGCGGCCCGCGCGCTCGCCCGGTCCGCCCTCGCCCTGCCCGAACTGGCCGGTGCCCGTACGGTCGCGGCGTACGTCTCCGTCGGCGCCGAGCCCGGCACCCGCGAACTGCTCGACGCCCTGCGCGCCGCCGGCAAGCGGGTGCTGCTGCCCGTCCTGCTGCCCGACAACGACCTCGACTGGGGCGCGTACGGGGGCCCCGGCTCCCTCGCCGTGGCCGAGCACCCCGGGAAGATGCGGCTGCTGGAGCCGGCCGGGCCCCGGCTCGGCCCGGACGCCGTCACCGGGGCGGACGCCGTGCTGCTCCCCGGGCTGGCGGTGGACCGGCGCGGCATGCGGCTCGGCCGCGGCGGCGGCTCGTACGACCGGGTGCTGGAGCGGCTGGAGCACGCCGGGGCGCATCCCGCGCTGGTCGTGCTCCTCTACGACGACGAGGTGGTCGCGCGGGTCCCGGAGGAACCGCACGACCACCCCGTTCAGGCCGTCGCCACCCCGTCGGGGGTGCGCCGTTTCGGCTCGTGACCGCTAGGAGCCCGCGGGCTTCAGGGTCAGGGTGTCCACCGTCGCCTTGTCGACGGCGTCCTTGCCGTAGGGCCACTCCAGCAGCTCGCCCTTGGCCCACATCGTCGTCTGGTCGGTGTAGTTGCCGTTGTAGGCGTGCCCCGAGGCGCCGGTGAGGTTGATCCAGCGGGACTTGTCCAGGTCGTTGAGGTTCACGACCATCCGCATCGACGGCACCCAGGTGACCCCGTAACCGCCGGAGGCGTTCCAGCCGGTCGCGTTGACGGTGGCCTCGCCGCCGCCCAGGTTCCACGGGCCGCGGTTGAGGAGCCACTGCATGAAGCCGGGGCCCTCGGTGCCGATCGTCTGGTTCTTCAGCGTCAGCTGGTGCAGCCGGCCCCAGGTCCAGCTGGACTGGTCCTTGCCGAGCTTGGCGGTCAGCTCCCAGCGGGCGTCCTCCATGGCGCGTGCGAAGATCTCGTCGCGGTTGGTGGCCGCCGGCTCCCTGCGGGTCGCGGGCGCCGTCCACCACGGCGACTTCTCCTCCTTGACCAGCCGGCGGACCACCTCGAACCAGCGGTCGCCGCCGTCGGGCTGCGCCGATACGGCGTCCCGGGCGCCGCACTCGCGGACCGTCTCGGCCAGGTCGTCGGCCGGGCCGGTGCCGTCGCCGCGCACGTTCATGCAACTGCCCTCGATGCGCAGCTCCTTCGGCAGCTTGTCGCCGAAGGACAGCTTGAGGATGTTGCGCCAGACCGCGTTGAAGTAGGCGGCGGCCGCCGAGTCGGGCTCCTGGGTGTAGTTCCAGCCCTCCAGGAGCTTCTGGGCGGAGCGCACGTCCGGGTCGGACACCTCGATCTTGGCGAGCATCGGGGTCAGCAGCGCGGCGATCTCGCTGCTGTTGTCCATCTGCATGGTGCGCATGTCGTCGGTGGAGATCTTCCCGTTGTCCTTGATCTTCGCCTCGATGAGGTCGTTGATCCGCTGACTGCGGGCGCCGTAGCCCCAGTCCGTGGTCAGCAGGTTCGGGTACTTGCCGGCGCCGGTGCCGGTCTCCACGACGGCCTGGTTGGCGGTGACGATGTAGCCGCGGGACGGGTTGTAGTCCCAGGGCAGCTCGCCCTGCGGGATGTAGCCGGTGCCGCCGTCCTTGCCGCCCTTCCAGGCGTACTTGGAGTCCCAGCCGGCGGCGGGCATGCGGCCGTCGTTCTGGCCGCGGAGCGGGATGCGGCCCGGGGCCTGGTAGCCGATGTTGCCCTTGGTGTCGGCGTAGATCAGGTTCTGCGAGGGGACCTCGAAGTCGGCGGCCGCCTGCCGGAAGGAGGCGAAGTCCTTGGCCTTGTTGAGCTTGAAGACCGCGTCCATCGACTTGCCCGGGTCCAGGGCCGTCCAGCGCAGGGCGACGGCGTAGCCGTTGCCGCGGTCCGGGGCGGCGCTGCTGACCGGGGCGCGGGCGCCGACCGTGCCGATCTCGTCGCTGCGGTCGGAGATCAGCGGTCCGTTGTTGGTGGTGCGGACGGTGATCTTCTTGCTGGCGCCGCCGGCGACCTTGATGACCTCTTCACGGGTGGTGAAGGGGAGCACCTTGTTGTCGTAGACGTAGCCCTCGGGCTTGACCTGCTCCAGGTAGAGGTCGGTGACGTCCGCGCCGAGGTTGGTCATGCCCCAGGCGATGTCCGCGTTGTGGCCTATGACCACGCCGGGCATGCCCGAGAAGGTGTAGCCGGCCACGTCGTACTGGCACTGGGCCGAGGCCGTACGGCAGTGCAGGCCCATCTGGTACCAGACCGAGGGCAGCTGCGGGGACAGGTGCGGGTCGTTCGCGAGCAGCGGCTTGCCGGTGGTCGTGTGCGCGCCCGAGATGACCCAGGAGTTCGAGCCGATGCCGCTGCCGTTGGGGCCGAGGATCGCGGGGATCTGGTCCAGGGTCTTGGCGAGGGCGGTCAGCTGGGTGTTCAGGCCGGCGGTCGCGCCCTGGGCGGCGACGTTGCCGGAGAGGCCGGTGGCCGTGCCCGTACCGGCGCCCGCGCCCGGGGCCGTGGAGGCCTGCGAGCCGTTGGCGCCGGAGCCGCTGCCGCCGGTGCCCGAGCCGGAGCTGGCGGAGCCGCTGCCGGCGGCGCCCTGAGGGGTGTACTTGCCGTTGTCGGCCTTGCCGCCCTCGACGATCGGCTTGTTCCGGCCGAAGGGGTACGGCGGGTAGAGCTCGTCGATCTGCGCCTGCGAGAGCTTGCCGGACATCAGCGCGCGGTCGATCTCGTCCTGCATGTTGCCGCGCAGGTCCCAGGCCATCGCCTTGAGCCAGGCCACCGAGTCGACCGGCGTCCACTGCTCGGGGTGGTAGTCCCCGCTGAGCCCCAGGGCCGCGTGCTCGACGGAGAGGTCCTTGCCGGACTTCCCCTTCAGGTACGCGTTGACCCCGTCGGCGTAGGCTTGCAGGTTCTTCTTCGCCTCTTCCGAGAGCTTGGTCTCGTACTCGGCCTGCGCGACCTGGCGCCAGCCGAGCGTACGCAGGAAGGCGTCCGTCTCGACCTGGCCGGAGCCGAACATCTCCGACAGCCGGCCGGAGGTCATGTGACGGCGTACGTCCATCTCCCAGAACCGGTCCTGCGCGTGGACGAAGCCCTGCGCGCGGAAGAGGTCCGCGTCGCTGTCCGCGTAGAGCTGGGGGATGCCGTGGGCATCGCGTTTGACGTCGACGGTCCCGGCCAGGCCGGGCACGTCGAGGGAGCCGGTGGTCTGGGGGAAGGAGGCGCGCACGCTGTCCACGCCCCAGTACGCCCCGTAGCCGAGGCCCGCGAAGAGAGCCAGGACCAGAACGAGCACGATCAGACGGGCGCGTCGCCCCTTCTTCTTGGCGGGAGGAGCGGATTCGTTGGCGGGCATCGCTGTCCTTAGAGGGGCAGGGTGGTCCTGGGAGTGCTGGGAGCAACCATAGGCGCAGGACCCGGCTCGTTGATCCGCCAGGGGTCGGGCTGCCGAGGACAGGGGCGAACGGGCGTTTCACAATGTGGGTATCGCGTCAAGAGAATGTCAAAGATTAGGTAAGGTAACGAAGTACTTGCCGACGCGCCGCGGGAGTGACAATCCGCCGTGCGCTTTCAGGAAAGGGCCGCCCGCTGACTGTCCACGATCTCAATGAGCTCCTGCTGGTCTGCTCGCTCGTGCTGCTCGTCGCCGTCGCGGCGGTGCGCGTCTCCTCGCGCAGCGGCCTTCCCAGCCTGCTCATTTACCTCGGCATAGGCATCGCGATAGGCCAGGACGGCATCGGCAACGTCGTTTTCGACAACGCCGAGCTGACCCAGGTCATCGGCTATGCCGCGCTCGTCGTGATCCTCGCCGAGGGCGGTCTGGGCACCAAGTGGAAAGAGATCAAACCCGCCCTGCCGGCAGCGATCGTGCTTTCACTGGTGGGTGTCGCGGTCAGCGTGGGCGTGACCGCGGCGGGGGCGCACTATCTCGTCGGACTGGAATGGCGCCAGGCCCTGCTGATCGGCGCGGTCGTTTCCTCGACCGACGCGGCGGCCGTCTTCTCGGTCCTGCGCAAGGTCCCGCTGCCGTCGCGGATCACCGGCGTCCTGGAGGCCGAGTCCGGCTTCAACGACGCCCCCGTGGTGATCCTGGTGGTGGCCTTCGCCACCGTCGGCCCCGTGGACGAGTGGTACGTCCTCATCGGCAAGATCGCGCTGGAGCTGACGATCGGCGCGCTCATCGGCCTGACGGTCGGCTTCCTGGGCGCGTACTGCCTGCGGCACGTGGCACTGCCCGCCTCGGGCCTCTACCCGATCGCGGTGATGGCGATCGCGGTCGCGGCGTACGCGGCCGGCGCGATGGCGCACGGCTCCGGCTTCCTCGCCGTCTACCTGGCGGCCATGGTCCTGGGCAACGCCAAGCTCCCGCACTGGCCTGCCACCCGGGGCTTCGCGGACGGACTCGGCTGGATCGCTCAGATCGGCATGTTCGTCCTGCTGGGCCTGCTGGTCACCCCGCACGAACTGGTCCACGACTTCTGGCCCGCCGTGATCATCGGGCTGGTGCTCACGATGGTGGCGCGGCCGCTGGAGGTCTTCGTCAGCCTGCTGCCCTTCCGGGTGCCCTGGCAGGAGCAGGCCCTGATGTCGTGGGCCGGCCTGCGCGGCGCGGTCCCCATCATCCTGGCGACCATCCCCATGGTGTCCGGGATCGAGGGCAGCGACCGCGTCTTCAACATCGTCTTCGTGCTGGTCGTCGTCTACACCCTGGTGCAGGGGCCGACCCTGCCGTGGCTGGCGCGCGAGCTGGAGCTCGGCGACAGCGACGAGGCCGCCTCCGACCTCGGCATCGAGTCGGCGCCGCTGGAGAAGCTGCGCGGGCACCTGCTGTCGTTCGCGATCCCGCCGACCTCGCGGATGCACGGCGTCGAGGTGAGCGAGCTGCGGCTGCCGCCCGGGGCGTCGGTGACGCTGGTGGTCCGGGACGCGAAGAGCTTCGTACCGGCGCCGTCCACCGTGCTGCGGCGGGGGGACGAGCTGCTGGTGGTGGCCACCGATCCGGTCCGGGACGCGGCCGAGGCGCGGCTGCGGGCGGTGGCCAAGGGCGGCAAGCTGGCGGGCTGGCTCGGGACGGACGGCGGACCGGCGCGGCACTGAGGTCGTCCGGAACACGGCGTTCGCTGTCCGGATTCCGATGGATCCGCGTACGAGTTTGAATTAGAGCGACGTTCTAATTCGCCATTTCCGGGGGCGTGTGGGCTGTTTTGCCCGCGTTTTAGGGCCCTCTACGGGCAAAGTTTGCGTTAATCACAGGTGAAGGCCCACCCTGTCGCCGGAATCACAGGGCGTGGTAGCCGCATTCCCTGTACGATGAAGGCACACCACATCGAACCAACTCTGCCTGACGCAGAGCTGGCGCGACCGCAAAGCGGCCGTGGCACCCTCCCCGCAGTGGGCGCCCAGGTATCACTCGGTATTGCGCAAGAGGACAGCTCTCGGGGCTCCCACATGTACGGGTGCGGTCGCTCACGAGGCGGCGCATCGTCCGCAGACGGGGAGTTCTACCAGGCAGCGGAAAGGCCAGGCCGTGACATCCGCGGTCACGACCGACTCGTCCGCCCGCCCCGGCTACGGACAGCTCCTGCGCACACCCGGCGCCCTCAGCTTCCTGCTTCCCGGCTTCGCCGCCCGCCAGCCCTTCGCCATGCTGATCATCGGCATCGTCCTGCTGGTCCAGCACACCACCGGCTCGTACGGGGCCGCCGGCATCGTCGCCACCGTCACCGGTGTGTCCATGGCCCTCTTCGCCCCCCAGATGGGCAAGCTCGCCGACCGCCGCGGCCAGCGCGCCGTCCTGGTCCCCGTCGTCTTCGTGCACGCCACCGCCATCGGCGCCCTGACCGCGCTCGCCCTGCTGGGCGCGCCGATGTGGGCGCTCGCGCTGGCCGCCGTACCGGCGGGCGCCTCCGTACCGCAGGTCGGGCCGATGGTCCGGGCCCGCTGGGCCGCCAAGCTGGAGGGCTCCCCGCTGCTGCCGACCGCGGCCGCGTTCGAGTCCGTCACCGACGAGCTGACCTTCGTCGTCGGCCCGGTGCTCGCGACCTTCCTGTGCACCACGATCCACCCCTCCGCCGGCCTGATCGCCGAGGCGTCCCTGACGCTGCTCGGCGGCCTGCTGTTCGCCGCCCAGCGCGGCACCCAGCCCACGACCGCCCCGCGGCTCGCGAGCGGCCAGAAGCACGTCTCGGCGCTGTCCATCCCCGGTCTGCGCGTCCTGGTCATCGCCTTCGTGGGGATCGGCGCCGTGTTCGGCGGCATGCTGATCTCGCTCGCCGCGTTCTCCGACGAGATCGGCAACCCGGGCGCCAACGGCCTGCTGTACGGCGTCTTCGCCGGCGGCAACATGATCGCGGGCATCGCCTGCGGCACGATCGCCTGGAAGATCGGCCCGCGCCGCCGGCTGATCCTCGGCTACGTCGGCCTGACCGCCGCCGCGTCCGTCCTGTGGGCCGCGAACTCCGCGGTCCTGCTGGGCGCGCTCGGCCTGGTCGTCGGCCTGTGCATCGCCCCCGCCCTGATCACCGGCTACACGATGATCGAGCAGCTGGTCCCGGCCTCCGCCCGGACCGAGGCGTTCACCGCGCTGACCGGTGCGGTGGCCCTGGGCCAGGCCGCCGCCGTCACCGTCGCGGGCCGGCTGACCGACGCGTACGGCTCGACCGCCGGGTTCCTGGTGCCGATGGCCGCCACCGCGCTCGCGCTGGTCGTCCTGCTGTCCCTGCGGGGCAAGCTGGCGCCGAAGGCACCGAGCCGGATCGTGAACTCGTCGTCGGACGCGGCGTCCCCGAGCACGGGATCCCCGAGCGCGGCGCCGTCGAAGACGTCAGCGTCGAACACGGCGTCGTCCACGTCCCCGTCGGCCGCCCGGAACCGGGTGAACGAGCGTGGGATCGGTCACCGCGTGCCGGTGACGGTGGACTGATCGGCCGGAATACGTCACCATGGAGCGTCGTTAGCACTCATTGAGTCAGAGTGCCAGGAGGAAATTCGTGCCGACCTACCAGTACCAGTGCACCGAGTGCGGTGAGGGCCTTGAGGCCGTGCAGAAGTTCACCGATGACGCACTGACCGTGTGCCCGAGCTGTGACGGACGCCTGAAGAAGGTGTTCTCCGCGGTCGGCATCGTCTTCAAGGGCTCCGGTTTCTACCGGAACGACAGTCGCGGCTCTTCGTCGAGCAGCACCCCTGCCTCGAAGCCGGCCTCGACCCCGTCGTCCACGACGACGACCGCGGCGCCCGCTCCTGCCGCTTCGTCCTCCACGACGTCGTCAAGCTCGAGCAGCAGCTCCACCTCGGCCGCCTGACAGCTGTCGCGAGACCCCGCCGCCCACCGGGCAGCGGGGTCTTCCGCGTGCCCGGTTAGGGTGACTCCATGGTGAACGCAGAGATCGGTGTCATCGGCGGCTCGGGCTTCTACTCCTTCCTGGAGGACGTCTCCGAGGTCCGGGTGGAGACCCCGTACGGACCCCCCAGCGACTCCCTGTACGTCGGCGAGCTGGCCGGCCGCCAAGTCGCCTTCCTCCCCCGGCACGGCAGCGGCCACACCGTCCCGCCGCACAGGATCAACTACCGGGCCAACCTGTGGGCGCTGCGCTCGGTCGGCGTGCGCCAGGTGCTCGGCCCGTGCGCGGTCGGCGGCCTGCGGGCGGAGTACGGTCCGGGCACGCTGCTCGTTCCCGACCAGCTGGTCGACCGTACGAAGGCCCGGGCGCAGACGTTCTTCGACGGGGAGCCGCTGCCCGACGGCAGCGTGCCGAACGTCGTCCACACCACCTTCGCCGACCCGTACTGCCCCGTCGGCCGCTCGGTCGCCCTCGCGGCGGCCCGGGGGCGCGACTGGGAGCCGGTGGACGGCGGCACCATGGTCGTCGTCGAGGGGCCCCGCTTCTCCACGCGCGCCGAGTCCCGCTGGCACGCGGCGGCCGGCTGGTCCGTGGTCGGTATGACGGGCCACCCGGAGGCGGTCCTCGCCCGCGAGCTGGGGCTCTGCTACACCTCCATGGCGCTGGTCACGGACCTGGACGCGGGAGCCGAGACCGGGGAGGGCGTCTCCCACACGGAGGTCCTGAAGGTGTTCGGCGAGAACGTCGGCCGCCTGCGCGAGGTCCTCTTCGACGCGGTGGCGGCCATGCCGGCGACGGAGTCGCGGGCCTGCCTGTGCACGCACGCGCACGACGGCTGGGACCTGGGGATCGAGCTGCCGTAGCGGAGGGGCGGGGCCGGCCGGTTGGAGGGCGGGGCGGGGCGGTTGGAGGGCGGGGCGGGGCGGGGAGAGGCGGGACAGGGTGGGGAAACGTTTCCGCTCTCGCGGGCGGTGTCACATTCCGCGGGGCTGACCGGTCCCTCCGGGTGAAGGCCCATCGGGACCGTCCGTCCGCCCCAGGAGGCGACCGCCATGCCCCGCATCCCGCTCGCCCCGCCCCGCACCCCCGCCCTGCGCCTCGGCGCCTGGTACTCCCGTCGCACCTGCGGCAAGGTCCTCGACCCGGGCCTGGGCGTACGGGCACCACGCGCGCGTGCTGTCGGCGTACGTCGGCCTGGAGCGGCGGGCGGCGCGGTGGAACACCCTCGACTCCGGCCTCAGGCACCTCGCGGTGATGGCGGCGGCGGCCCGGATCAACTGCTCGTGGTGCATGGACTTCGGCTGCTGGGAGGGCCGGAAGCCGGGGCTCTCGCAGGAGAAGATCGAGGCGGTACCGCGGTGGCGGGAGGTCCCGGCGGTGTTCACCGGGCTGGAGCTGCTGGCCATGGGGTACGCCGAGGCCGTGACGGAGACCGAGCCGTCGGTCACCGACGAGCTGGCCGCGGATCTCATCGTCCGGCTCGGGGAGCCCGCGTTCGTCGAACTCACCGCGATGGTCGCCCTGGAGAACCGGCGCTCGCGCGTGAAGAGCGCCTTCGGCCTGACGAGCCGGGGCTTCGCGGAGGCCTGCCGGGTCCCCGGCGGACGCTGGCGCCGCCCGGGGCGCCGGGCGCCGCGTCACACCTGGGGGTGACACGGCTGTCCACAAGCCGGGGGCCGTCCACAGGCCGGAGCGGGATGCCGCCGGAGGCCGGATCGTGGGGTGGGTCCGGACGACCGGTCCGGACCCCGCAACCCACTCAGCTCGGTGGTGGTCCCCATGTCCCGTACGTCTTCGGCCTCTTCGGCCGCTTCGACTTCTCCTTCCGCGTCGGCCTCCTCGGCGGCTTCGCAGCGTTCCCCGCGTCCGGGGTTTCCGGAGCGGCTGGTGCTCTCCCCGTCGCCGGGTGCGCCGACGTGTCCCTCCACGTGTCCGCCGGCGCGCCCGGTTCCGGCCTTCCCGCCGCTGCGGGTGGGGCGGGGCGGGTACCGGCTGGGCCGGGCCGTGCGGCGCAGGCGGCGGGCCGCCGCGGCCGGGTTGGCCGTCGTCGCGGCGGCCCTGGCGGTGGGCGGCACCGAGGCACAGGCCTCGCGCGGGGCCGCGCCACCGGCGGTGAGGGCGGCGCCGGCGGCCGTGCGGCTGGTGTCGGCGCCGGTGCGCATCGCGGACGCGGCGACCGTGCGGCTCCTGCGGACCGGAGACCGGGTCGACGTGGTGGCGGCGGAGCGCGCGGGACCGCCCAGGGTGGTGGCCGCGGGGGCGCGGGTCGCCGAAGTGCCCGCCCTTGAGGAAGGTGCGGGGGACAGCGGGGCGCTGGTGGTCCTGTCCGTACCGCGGGACACGGCGCGGGCCCTCGTGGGGGCGGGCGCCACGGCGCGACTGGCGGTGACGTTGTGCTGAATCGCACAGGCGCACCGTCAAGTCGCCTTGGGGTACCACCCGATTGGACACGCCGGGCGCGGACTGCCGTAGCTTTCGGAACCGTTGGCTCCGAAATCGGCACATGTGAAGAAGGGCTCAGTCGTGAGCGAGAAGAAGAAGGAGAGCGTCCTGGCGGGCTTCAAGGCCTTCCTGATGCGCGGCAACGTGGTCGACCTGGCGGTCGCCGTGGTCATCGGCGCGGCGTTCACGAACATCGTGAACTCCATCGTCAAGGGGATCATCGGGCCGCTGGTGGGCGCGATCGGCACCAAGAACCTGGATGTCTACAAGTCGTGCCTCAAGGACCCGTGCGGCATCGACGCGAAGGGCCAGCCCACGGGTGTCGAGATCCTCTGGGGCTCGGTCCTCAACGCGGCGCTCACCTTCGTGATCACCGCGGCGGTCGTCTACTTCCTGATGGTGCTGCCGATGGCGAAGTACCTCGCCAAGGTGGAGGCGCGCCGCAAGGCCAAGGAGGGCGTCAAGGAGACCATGGAGATCACCGAGCTGGAGGTCCTCAAGGAGATCCGCGACACCCTGGTCGCCCAGCGCGCCAACGGCGGCGCCACCGGCCCCACGGAAACCGGTCCCACGGGGTCGCGCGACGCCTTCTAGGCGTACGGGCCGCCGCGGCGGCTCAGATGTGGTGCGGGGGCTTCTCGTCGAGGAAGCGGGCCAGGTCCGCCGCGCTTCCACCGGCGGGCGGCCGCTCACCCCAGCCGCGGTCGGTGTCGTCCGAGGACTGCTGGTCCAGCGGGTCCTCGAAGACAAGCCGGGGTTTCGGCCGGGGCGTGCCGCCGGTCGGCGAAGGCTCGGCCGGCTGGGGGGACTGCGGGTCGGAGACGGGGGCGGGGCTCATGCCTCCAGGGTACGGCCGCCCCCTCCCCCGGTCCCGGTCCCGGTCAGCTGGGGGCTTCGGCGCCCTTGCGGGCGTAGAACCACCAGCACACCGCGAGGCACGTGGCGTAGAAGGCGATGAAGATCCACAGGGCGTTGGTGACCGCCATCGCGGCGAACATCGCCGGGATGAAGAAGAAGCCGTAGGCCGCGATCGCCGAGGAGAAACCGGTGACGGCGCCGGACTCCATCTCCGACTGCTTGAGGGCGGCGGCCTGCGCCTCCGGTCCCTTGTCCTCGGCCTCCCGCATGTGCTGGTCCCGGAAGATCACCGGGATCTGCCGGAAGGTCGAGCCGTTGCCGAGGCCGGAGAAGGCGAAGGCCGCGAGGAAGCCGATGAAGAAGGCCCAGAAGCTGCCCTGGTCACCGCCGGACGGCAGGGCGAAGACCACCACGACCAGCGCGACGGCCATGCCCACGAAGGACAGCATGGTGACCCTGGCTCCGCCGATCTTGTCCGAGAGCCAGCCGCCGGCCCAGCGCATGAGCGCGCCGACGAACGGGCCGATCCAGGCATAGGTGGTGGCCTGGTAGCCCTGCGTCTCGAAGTTGTTCTTGATCAGCAGGGGCAGGCCCGCGGCGAAGCCGATGAAGGACCCGAAGGTGCCGACGTAGAGCCAGGTCATCAGCCAGTTGTGCTTGCGCTTGAAGATGATCTTCTGCTGGCTGAAGGGGGCCGCGGCCACCTTGAGGTCGTTCATCAGGAACCAGGCGAGCAGCGCCATGATGACCAGCAGCGGCACCCACAGGAAGGCGCCGTTCTGCAGCCAGATGTCGGTGTCCTTCTTTCCGTCGTGCTGCGGGCCGCCCGCCGGGGCGCCCAGGACGGCGGCGGTGACCACCAGCGGGGCGACCAGTTGGACCACGCTCACGCCGAGGTTGCCGAGGCCGCCGTTGAGGCCGTTGGCACTGCCCTTCTCCCGCTTGGGGAAGAAGAAGCCGATGTTCGCCATCGAGGAGGCGAAGTTCGCGCCGCCGATGCCGCAGACGGCTGCGATGAGGACCAGATCCCAGTACGGGGTGCCGGTGTCCTGGAGGGCGAAGCCGAGCCACAGCATGGGCACGACCAGGATGATCGTGCTGAACGCGGTGAACTTCCGCTCGCCGAAGATCGGCCCGATGAACGTGTACAGGATCCGGAAGGTGCCGCCGGTGATGCCGGGGATGGCGGTCAGCCAGAACAGCTGCGACTTGGAGAACCCGAAGCCGACGTCGTTCAGTTTGACCACGGTCACCGACCAGACCTGCCAGACCACGAAGCCGAGCATCAGTGCCGGGATCGAGACCCAGAGGTTGCGCTGGGCGACCTTGCGGCCGGTGGACTGCCAGAAGCCGTCGTGCTCGGGCCGCCAGTCGCCGATGGTGGCGCCGGGCTCGTAGGTCTCCGCGCGGTGCGAGCGCACCGGGTGCGGAGCGGGCGGGGGTATCGACATGGTCATCGGTCCTTCGGGTCGAGGAGCCACAGGGCGATCACGACGAGGAAGGACAGGACCAGGAATCCCGCTCCCCACCAGGCCGTGCCGGTGTTGCCCTCCATCCACTCGTTGACGGTCACGGTGAGCGCCCAGAGCTGGCCGACGACCACGGTGAGTGCCAGGACCAGACGGGCGTTGAGCTTGGAGGAACGCTCCGGCTCCTGTTCGGTGCCGGCGCCCGGGCCGGGGCCCGTGTGCCGGATCCGCGGGTCGCCGTAGCCGCTGGTGGGGCGGATCTGCGGATACCGCTCCCGCACCGGCCGGTTCAGCCGCGCCTGGGCACTGCCCGGGTGGTAGTCCGGGCGCGGAGGCAGCTGTGCGTCACTCACGTCCGCCCGCTTTCGGTCGACTTGGCGCGAGCCGCCCCGGGGCATTCCAGCTGTGCGGAGAACTCGGGGCGGGAATCGCCGAACTGCCGGCAGAGGGCGTCCTTCGCCGGCTCTCCCGACCGGGCGGTGGCGACGGCCCAGACACTGCCGTCGGCCTGCTCGGTCAGGAAGATCCTCGGGAGGGGGCGCGGCGGCGGCCCGGCCGTCACCTCGCCGGTGCGGGCGTTGAAGACGCCCTCGTGGCAGGGGCAGTACAGCTCCCCGTCCGGGCCCCGGTCCTCGCGCCAGAGCACGGCGCAGGCCAGGTGGGTGCAGACGGCGGAGTAGCCGACGAGGGAGCCGTCCTCCAGTCGTACGGCCAGGGCCCGGTCATCGTCGCCGGGGAACCGGAAGGCCACGGACTGGCCGGGCGGCAGGCGGTCGGCGACCTTCTTGGCCTCGGGCATCGACTCGCTGTCCCCGTGCCGGTGCAGGATGCCGGCGGCGACGCCGACGCCGCCGATGGCCAGGCCGCCGGAGACGGTGGCGACGATCCGCAGGTAGTCGCGGCGGGTGGTGAGGGAGTCCGCGCTGATGCGGTCGCGGAGCTGGTCGGCGGCGGCGTCGCCGTCGGGGCCCGGGCCGGTGTGCGGGGCGGGCCGTTCGGTGACGCTCATCGGACGTCCACTCCGTTGATCTCGACGACGGGCAGGCCGCCGGGGACGGGCCACTGGACCTTCTCGGCGGGGACGACCATCGCCACGCCGGTGCTGACCACCACGTCGCCGAAGACGAAGGAATCGGCGACCTGGACGCCGGGGCGTTCGGCCTGGAGCTCTTCGAGCGTTCCGTAGAAGAGGGCGCCGGTGGGGCAGACGGTGGCGCACATGGGGGCCAGGCCGTACGCGGTGCGGTCGTAGCAGAGGTTGCACTTCATCTGCAGCTTCGCCTGGAGATCGATCTTGGGGACGCCGAAGGGGCAGGCGTTGACGCAGTTGGCGCAGCCGATGCAGCGGGTGGTGTCGGCCTGCTGGACCACCCCGTCCGCGGTCACCAGGATCGCGTCGGCGGGACAGACCTCGGCGCAGGGCGCGACCGGGTCCTCGCAGTGCATGCAGACGGTCGGGAGGGAGGCGACGGACATGCCGGGATCGGTGTAGTCCAGATGGATCATCGACTTGCCGCGGTGCGAGTCGCACTCGCGGCAGGCCGAGACGCACGCCTGGCAGCCGATGCACCGACCCGGGTCGATGAAGATCGTGCGGCCCATCATGGCGGGTCAGCTCCTCTCCGCCGTGCCGCGGCCCTGGGGGGCCGTGGGCGGCAGGGGGTCGGTGCGGGAGACCTGGGTCTCCGGATAGGCCTCGTGTCCCGGGGCCGTGGGCGGCGCGGGGACCTCGTCGATCCGCTGGGCGGCCTCGATCCGGGCGGCGCAGACCTTGTACTCGGGGATCTTCGAGCGGGGGTCGAGGGCGTCGATGGTCAGGGCGTTCGCGGCCGTGGGAACGGGCCAGTGGTACGGGATGAACACGGTGTCGGGGCGGATGGCCTCGGTGACCAGCGCCGGGAAGACCTCGCTGCCGCGGCGGGTGACCACCCGGACCGGGTCGCCGTCGCGGAAGCCGTGCGAGGGGTGGACCTCAACCCACGGGCGGGGGGTCTGCTCGACGAGGGCGCCCAGGCGCCGGGTCTGGTTGCCGGAGAGGAAGTGCGCGACGGTACGGCCGGTGGTGAGGGAGAGGGGGTACTCCTCGGTGTAGGCGTCCATGGGCGGATGCCATTCCACGACCTGGAGGTGGATCTTCCCGTCGGGGTGGTAGGTCCGCCCGTCCTCGAACAGCCGCGGGGTGCCGGGGTGGTCGGTGGAGGGACAGGGCCAGGCGATCCCGCCGGTCTCCTCCAGCCGGTCGTAGGTGATGCCGTAGTAGTCGTTGACCGTGCCGGCGGAGGCGACCCGCAGCTCCTCGAAGACCTCGCGGGAGCCGGGGAAGTCGAAGTGGTGCCCGGCGCCGAGGCGCCGGGCGAGCTCGCAGATCACCCAGGTGTCGGTGCGGACCCCGGCGGGCGGCTCCTGCGCCTTGTTGTGCTTGACCACCCGGGCCTCGGCGTTCGCCATCACGCCCTCGTCCTCGGCCCAGGTCGTGACGGGGAAGACGACGTGGGCGTTGGCCGCGGTCTCGGAGAGGAAGAAGTCGAACTGGGCGTGGAACTCGGCGGTGTCGTAGCCGTCCTTGACCACCCCGTAGTTGGGGAGGGAGACGAACGGGTTGTTGCAGATGCCGATGAGGCCGCGGATCTCCCCCCGCTGCATCTGCCAGACCATCTCCATCATGGAGGTGCCGGCGCCGGGCAGTTCGGACTCCTCGATGCCCCAGATCTCGCAGATCTGGCGACGGTGCTCCGGGTTGGTGATGGAGCGGCCGCCGGGGAGGAGGTCGGACTTCTGGCCGTGTTCGCGGCCGCCCTGGCCGTTGCCCTGGCCGGTGATGGTGCCGTAGCCGGCGCCCGGTTTGCCGATGTTTCCGGTGGCCACGCACAGGTTGATGACGGAGAGGCAGTTCTCGACGCCCTGGGAGTGGTGCTCGATGCCGCGGGCGTGCCAGGCCATGGCCCGGTCGGCGGCGGCGAAGACCCGGGCGACCTGGACGATCTGCTCGGCGGGGATCCCGCAGATCTCGGCGGAGCGGGCGGGCGGGTAGGCGGCGACGGTCAGCTTGACCTCCTCCCAGCCGGTGGTGTGGGCGGCGAGGTACGCCTCGTCGGTGAGGCCTTCGGCGACGACCACGTGCAGGACGGCGTTGAAGAAGGCGGAGTCGGTGCCCGGCTTGAGGGCGACGTGGATGTCCGCGGTGCGGGCGACGGCCGTCTCGCGGGGGTCGATGACGATCAGCGAGGCGCCGTGGTCCCGCGCGCCCCACAGGTACTGGGTCATCACGGGGAAGCACTCCCCCACGTTCGACCCCGCGATGAGCAGGCAGTCGCTGAGGAGGATGTCGGAGAAGGGGTTGCCGGCCCGGTCGATGCCGAAGGCGAGCTTGTTCGCGCCGGCGGCGCTGACCATGCACAGCCGGCCGTTGTAGTCGACGTGCTTGGTCTTCAGCGCGACCCGCCCGAACTTGCCGACCAGGTAGGTCTTCTCGGAGAACAGGCTGGCGCCGCCGAGCAGGCCGAAGGCGTCGTTCCCGTACCGCTCCTGGATGCGCCGGATCTCCGAGACGGTGAAGTCGAGGGCCTCGTCCCAGGAAGCCTCCCGGAACTCCTCGTCGCGGGAGCGGCGCATCAGCGGAGCGGTCAGCCGGTCCGGGTGGTTGACCTGCTGGTAGGCGTTGATGCCCTTGGGGCACAGCCGCATCCGGTTGATGTCGTGGTTGCGGGGCTCGACGCCGAAGACCTTGCCGCCCTTGTCCACGCGCAGGTACATCCCGCACTGGACGCCGCAGAAACAGCAGTGGGTCGGGACGAGGGTCTCGCCGTTCTGGTCGGCGTGCCACCGGTCGGCGGGGATGCCGCCGGCGTCGCGGAAGTTGCGGGTGCCGGGCGGGGCGATGGAGGGGTCGATGGAGATCGGTACGGGCGCGGGCCGGGCGGCGGCCTCGGAGGGGTCCGTCGCGGTCACTTGAAGCCCTTCTTGACGTGAGTCAGGTAGGCGCTGCCGCGCAGCACCCGCTTGCAGCGGGGGCAGTACTCGGCCCAGGCGTCGAAGTCGAGCTTCAGGTCCTTCATCGTCCCGCGCAGGTTCTCGACGTACGGGGTGGTGTCGACCGGTTCGCCGCAGCGCTTGCAGGCGAAGACCTGCTCGTCCTGGCGGGCCGTGTACTTGAACAGCTGCATGCCGACGGCGGCCGGGCGCTGGACGATGTGGAAGAACTTCCCGAACGGGATGTAGATGAGGGTGAACACCACCGACACCATGTGCAGGATGGCGAGGAACTCGTATCCGCCGCCGTGCAGGAAGATCGACGAGAAGGTCAGCAGCAGCCCGGTCACCGAGATGACGATGAGGCAGATCAGCGGCAGCAGGTCGTAGGCGAAGCGCTGGCCGGTCATGGCCCCGCGGTCCTTCATCCGCCGCCACAGGAAGTACGAGGCTCCGGGGATGACGAGGACGGCGGCGACGTCCAGGCCGTGGAACATCAGCCAGCCCAGGATGCTCAGCGAGTCGAAGCCGAGGACCTTGATGCCCCAGATGCGCATCTCGTAGCCGGGCCCGGAGCCGCTCCCGGAGGTGAAGGTGAACCAGCCCCAGGTGAGCGGGAAGGTGATGAGGGCCGCGAGGATGCAGCCCCAGAAGATGAGCTGGTGGGCGGCCCAGCGGGCGCGCGAGCGGGCGCCGAGGAACTTCTGGAAGCCGAGGTAGGTGGCGATCATCTTCGGCAGGGCGGTGGGTGCCTTGCGGAAGTTGGCGGCCGAGAAGAAGCTGCCGAAGCCCTTTTTGAAGAGGCGGCGCGCGCCGGGCGCCGAGACCCAGACGGTGTACCGGTAGGCGACGCCGAAGGCCAGGAAGACGGTGGCCACGGCGTACGGCAGCAGTGCCGAGTCGAAGTCGCGCAGCAGCCGGCTGCCCAGCACGATCGCCACGACGAGCAGGAGCGAGACGACGGTGCCGGCCAGGGTGGCCCGAGCGGTGACGGACCGCCGGGGCGCGGGCGGCGCCTCGGGCGGCTCGGGCCGCTCCGGTGGCGGCGGGGCGGCGGCGAGGACTTCTGTGGGCTCGGACACAGGACCACGCTATGTGGTGCGTACAGTTTCAGCCCGTTATGCCCCTTTGAGGCTTACGCCGTACGGGGTCAGACGGCGGTCAGGCTCCGTGCCGCGAAGACGGCCTTGGCCGCGGCCACCTGCTCGGGGGTGGGCGACGGCGTGTCGTGGAGGGTGAAGGGCATGTCCAGGGCCTCCCACTTGCTCTCGCCCAGCTTGTGGAACGGCAGCACGTCGACCCGGGAGACGTTGCCGAGACCGGCCGCGAACGCGGCGACGCCCTCGACGTTCTCCCGGGCGTCCGTCAGCCCCGGCACCAGCACGAAGCGCAGGTGCACCTCCTTGCCGAGGCCAGCGAGGCGGCGGGCGAAGTCCAGCGTGGGCTCCAGCGGGCGGCCGGTCACCTTCACGTAGGTCTCCCGGTCCCAGGACTTGACGTCCAGCAGGACCAGGTCGACGTCGCGCAGCAGCGCGTCGGTGGCCCGCGCGCCGAGGAAGCCGGAGGTGTCGAGGGCGGTGTGCAGCCCGAGGTCGTTCTTCATCCGGTGCAGCAGTTCGCCCGCGAACACGGGCTGGAGCAGGGGTTCGCCGCCCGAGATGGTGGCGCCGCCGCCCGCGGCGGAGATGAAGCGGGTGTACTTGCGGGCCTCGGCGATGACGTCGTCCGCGGAGGTGCGCCTGCCGTTGCGCATCCGCAGGGTGTCGGGGTTGTGGCAGTACAGGCAGGCCAGCGGGCAGCCGGCCAGGAACGTCACGAAGCGGGTGCCGGGCCCGTCGACCCCGGTGGACAGGTCCCAGGAGTGCACCGAGCCCTCGCTCGGCCGCTGGGTCGCGGCGGCGGCCGGCGTCTGGGACGCACCGGCGGAAGCGGGTCCGGCGGCGGTCCCGGGACCGACGACGGCGGCGTTGGACTGGCCGACGGGGATGCTCGTACCGAAGAGGACGGTCATGGCAGGTGCTCCAGAGGTGATCTGGTGTCCGTTGGAATCGCGCGGCCCCGGGCCCGGCGGGGCTCTACAGGGAGCCGTGGAAGGTGCGGTTCAGCACGTCGAGCTGCTGGGCCCGCGTGAGCCGGACGAAGTTCACCGCGTAGCCGCTGACGCGGATGGTCAGCTGCGGGTGGTTCTCCGGGTGCTCCATGGCGTCCATGAGCGTGTCGCGGTTCAGCACGTTCACGTTCATGTGGAAGCCGTCGACCGCCATGTAGCCGTCCAGCACGCCCGCCAGGTTCTTGATCCGCTCCTCGGGGGTGCGGCCCAGGCCGTCGGGGGTGACGGTGTTGGTCAGCGAGATGCCGTCCTCGGCGTCCTCGTACGGGAGCTTCGCGACCGACAGCGCCGAGGTGACGTAGCCGTGGGTGTCGCGGCCGTTCATCGGGTTGGCGCCCGGGGAGAAGGGCTCGCCGGCGCGGCGTCCGTCCGGGGTGTTGCCGGTCTTCTTGCCGTAGACGACGTTCGAGGTGATGGTCAGCACCGACTGCGTGTGCTCGGCGCCGCGGTAGGTCCCGTGCTTCCGGATCTTCCTCATGAACTCCTCGACGAGCCACACCGCGATGCCGTCGACGCGGTCGTCGTTGTTGCCGTACGCCGGGTAGTCGCCCTCGACGGTGTAGTCGGTGACGAGCCCGGTCTCGTCGCGCAGGGCGCTGACCTTGGCGTACTTGATGGCGGACAGGGAGTCGGCGGCCACCGACAGGCCGGCGATGCCGCAGGCCATGGTGCGGCGCACGTCGCGGTCGTGGAGCGCCATCTCGATGCGCTCGTAGGCGTACCGGTCGTGCATGTAGTGGATGACGTTCAGGGCGTGGACGTAGGTTTCGGCGAGCCACTCCATCTGCTCGTCGAACTTCGCCATGACCTCGTCGTAGTCCAGCACCTCGGAGGTCAGGGCGCCGCTCTCGGGGCCGACCTGGGCGCCGGACTTCTCGTCCCGGCCGCCGTTGACCGCGTAGAGCAGGGTCTTGGCGAGGTTCACCCGGGCGCCGAAGAACTGCATCTGCTTGCCGACCGGCATCGCCGAGACGCAGCAGGCGATGGCGGTGTCGTCGCCGAAGCGCGGGCGCATCAGCTCGTCGGACTCGTACTGCACCGAGGAGGTGTCGACCGAGACGCGGGCGCAGAACTCCTTGAAGCCCTGCGGCAGCTGCGGCGACCAGAAGACCGTCATGTTCGGCTCGGGGGCGGGGCCGAGGTTGCAGAGGGTCTGGAGGTACCGGAAGGAGGTCCGGGTGACCAGCGGGCGGCCGTCCTCGCCCATGCCGGCGATCGACTCGGTGACCCAGGTCGGGTCGCCGGAGAACAGCTCGTCGTACTCGGGGGTGCGCAGGAAGCGGACGATGCGGAGCTTGATGATGAAGTCGTCGACCAGCTCCTGGGCCTGTTCCTCGGTGAGGAGCCCGGCCTCGATGTCGCGCTGGAGGTAGACGTCGATGAAGGTGGACGTCCGGCCCAGGGACATGGCCGCGCCGTTCTGCTCCTTCACGGCGGCCAGGTACGCGAAGTACATCCACTGGATGGCCTCGCCGCCGGTGGCGGCCGGCCCGGAGATGTCGTGGCCGTACGAGGCGGCCATCGCCTTCAGCTCGGCGAGCGCCCGGATCTGCTCCGAGAGTTCCTCGCGCAGCCGGATCGTCTCCTCCAGCGAACGGCCGCCCGCGGGAAGGGAGTTCAGGCCCTCCTTCTCCTCCTTCTTGACGGAGACGAGGCGGTCGACGCCGTAGAGGGCCACGCGGCGGTAGTCGCCGATGATCCGGCCGCGGCCGTAGGCGTCCGGCAGGCCGGTGACGACGCCGGCCTTGCGGGCGGCGCGGATCGCGGGGGTGTAGGCGTCGAAGACGCCGGGTTGTGGGTCTTGCGGTACTCGGTGAAGACCTTTTCCAGGTCCTCGGAGACCGGCTAGCCGTACGTCTCCAGGGCGCCGGCCACCATACGCCAGCCGCCGTACGGCATGATCGCGCGCTTCAGCGGGGCGTCGGTCTGGAGGCCGACGATGAGGTCCTTGTCGCGGTCGATGTAGCCGGGGGCGTGCGCGGTGATCGTCGACGGGATGTCGTGCGCGACGTCGTAGACGCCCTTCTCGCGCTCCTCCGGGAACTTGTCCTTGATCGCCTTCCACACGGCGGTGGTGCGCTCGGTGGGGCCGGCGAGGAAGGCGTCGTCACCCTCGTACGGCGTGTAGTTCTGCTGGATGAAGTCGCGGACGTCGACGGCGTCGCGCCACAGACCGCCCTTGAAGCCGTCCCAGGCCTCGCCGTTCTTCGTGGTCACCGCAGGGGTGGCAGTCATCGCCGGCACCTTCTTCAGTCGCCTCGTTGCTTGTATCCATTGCACGCCTTTTGATCGATCATTTGGCGTCGCGTTGGTCCCGAGCTGGGGCCCGAAGGTCCCGCGATTCCCGCCTTCCAGCCTCCCCTGACCGCTTGACCTGGCATTTCGGGCAGGTCAAAGGTCCCTCGTGCACTTGTGAAAGTATTCACAAGAATTCCCGGGCAGAGGTGGGGAGGACGGGAAGCCAGAACCCGGCCGCGCTCCCGCAGCGTCCAGCCGGCGCTCCCGCAGCGTCCAGCTGGGCGCTTCCGCGCCCTTGCGGGCGTAGAACCACCAGGCCACCACCACGCACGAGGCGTAGAAGGCCACGAAGCCCCACATCGCGCTCGTCACTGCGAAGTTCGCGAACATCGCCGGGATGAAGAAGAAGCCGTACGCGGCGATCGCGGCCGGGAGCTGGACGACCGAGACGCCGAGGTTGCCCAGGCCGCCGTTGATGCCGGTCGCGTTGCCCTTCTCCCGCTTCGGGTAGAAGAAGCCGATGTTCGCCAGCGAGGAGGAGAAGTTCGCGCCACCGATGCCGCACAGGGCCGCGATGGCGATCATCGTGCCGTACGGGGTGTCCGGGTTCTGCACCGCGAAGCCCAGCCACAGCAGCGGGACGATCAGCACGACCGTGGAGGCCGCCGTGAAGCGCCGCTGGCCGATCATCGGACCGATGAACGTGTAGAGGATCCGCGCGGTGCCGCCGGTGATGCCGGGGACCGCCGTCAGCCAGAACAGCTGGGACTGCGAGAAGCCGAATCCGACGTCCTTGAGGTTGGTCGCCGTGATGCTCCAGACCTGCCAGACCACGAAGGCCACGAGCAGGGCGGGCACCGCGATCCACAGGTTCCGGGTCGCGACCTTCTTACCCGTGGAGCGCCAGAAGGACGGATCCTCCGGCGTCCAGTCCGTGATGGTGCGGCCGGGGCGGTACTGCGCCGGATCGGCGAGCGACCTCTGCGCTTCCTTCGTGGCGGTACTCATTGCACTTCCTGAAGGCGAAGGGGCCTGACCTGCGAGAAAGGTCCTGACCTATCCAGACTCCGCTTCCCGGCGCGCTCGCGGCAGAGGACAACGCACCGGGGGCGACGGCCCGAAGTCCCGTCGTCCCCGGTGCGTTGGCAGGCCGCGCGCAGGGTCCTCCGCCTCCCGCGGCCTACGCCACCGGAGCCACCGTCGCGGCGGTCACGGCGGTCCGGGCCGCGCGCCTGGCCTGCTGAAAGCGGCGTTCCTGGTCTGCTGGCCGGTATGGCCTACTCACCCATGATCGCCCGCAGTCCCGACGAGGGGCACCGCGCGGCGACCCCGCTGGAGCTGTTCTTCGACCTGTGCTTCGTGGTCGCGATCGCCCAGTGCGGTGCCCGGCTGGTGCACGCGGTGGCCGAGGGCCACCCCCTGACCGGGGTGATCGGCTACTTCTTCGTCTTCTTCGGCGTGTGGTGGGCGTGGATGAACTTCACGTGGTTCGCCTCCGCCTACGACTGCGACGACGTCCCGTACCGGATCGCGACGTTGGTCCAGATCGCGGGCGTCCTCGTCTACGCGGCGGGCGTGACCCGGGCCTCCGACGACAACGACTGGACGGTGGCCGTCATCGGCTACCTGATCATGCGCGTCGCGCTGACCGCCCAGTGGCTGCGGGCCGCGGCCGGGGAGAGCGGGCCGGCCCGCAGGGCGGCCCTGACGTACGCCGCGGGACTGGTGGTCTGCCAGGCGGGCTGGGTGGCGCTGCTGTTCGCCCCCGGCGACCTGAAGCGGTGGCTGTTCCTGGTGGTGGCCGCGGCCGAGCTGCTGGTCCCGGTGGTGGCCGAGCGCGGCCACCGGACGCCGTGGCACGCGCACCACATCGTGGAGCGGTACGGCCTGTTCACCATCATCGTGCTGGGCGAGACGATCGCCGCTAGCACGGTCGCGGTGAAGTCGGCGCTCGACGAGCACGAGGCCCTGGGAGAGCTGCTGCCCATCGCGGCCGGCGGCCTGCTGATCGTCTTCGCCGCGTGGTGGATCTACTTCGCCGTCCCCATGCACCAGCGGCTGACCTCCAACCGCGAGGCCATCCCGTGGGGCTACGGCCACCTGTTGATCTTCGCCGCGGGGGCGGCGATCGGGGCGGGCATCGAGGTCGCGGTCGAGCACGCGGTCGGCAAGGCGCACATCTCCCAGGTCGCGGCGAACGCCGCCGTCACCCTCCCGTCCGCGCTGTTCCTGCTGATGGTGTGGCTGCTGCACTCCCGCTACTTCAAGCACGGCGTCGCCCAGCAGCTGACCCTGCCGCTCTCCGCCCTCGTGATCCTGGCCTGCACCTGGGCGGGCCCGTACGCCGTCCTGTACGCGGGCCTCGCCGCGACGGTAACGATCGCCGTCGGCCTGACCCTGGCCACCCGGGACAACCGCCCCGACCGCGTCGTGTTCTGACGCCGCCGCGCCGCCGCGCCGCCACTCCGGGGCCCCGGGCCCGCCGCCCCGGCGCCCGCCCCGGCGCCCGCCCCGGCAACGGCTCCGCCCCGGGCCGTCACCCCCGCGCCGCCGCGACCGTTCTCCAGCGCAGCGGAACGGCGCGACAGGAAGAGGCACGGCCATGACACTCCCGGCTCAGCGACACGGCACCGGAACGGGACCCGGTCCCGGAGGGGAACTGGCCGAGCCCGGTTTCTGGCAGCTCCCGCCGGAACACCGTCTGGCGGCCTTCGCCCGCCTCCGCGCCCTCGGCGCCCCCGTGTTCGTCCCCGAGGGGCCCGGGCACTGGGCCCTCGTACGGCACGCCCAGGTGCAGGAGGCCAGCCGCCTGCCCAAGGTGTTCGCGAGCGCCCCCGGGGTGACCACCCCCGAACCGGCCCGGTGGGTGCGCGCGCTGTTCGGGGACTCGATGGTCAATCTGGACGGCCCCGACCACGCCCAGCTCCGCAAGATCGTCCAACGGGCCTTCACGCCCCGCCTGCTGGCGGCCGCCGAGGAGGACATCCACGCGGTGGCGGCCCGGATCGTGGACGACGTGCTCGACGCACGGCCGGACGAGTTCGTCTCGGCGGTGGCCTCCCGGCTGCCCCTGGAGGTCATCTGCAACATGATGGGCATTCCGGAGCGCTACCGCGCGGAGATCGCCGACCGCGTCAACCACGCCTCCGAGCACATCGGCGTGGAACGGGGCCTGGGCGCCCGGCTGCGGATGCCGGGGCGCGGCCTGCGGGCACTGGCCCGGATGCAGCGGATGGTGGCGGGCATCGGCCGCGAGCGGCGCAAGAACCCCACTGACGACCTGATCTCGGCCCTGGTTTGCGCGAACGTCGACGGCCAGGCGCTCGGTGCCCGCCAACTCGGCGCGTTCTTCTCGCTCTTGATGGTCGCCGGGGTGGAGACCACCCGCAACGCGATCACCCACGGGCTGACCCTGCTGACCGACCATCCCGCACAACGGGACCTGCTGCTCTCGGACTTCGAGACGCACGCGGACGGCGCGGTGGACGAGATGATCCGCCACTCGACGCCGATCATCCAGTTCCGCCGGACGGTCGTCGCCGAACACACCATGGACGGGCACCTGTTCCGCCCGGGCGACAAGGTGGTCCTGTACTACGCCTCCGCCAACCGCGACGAGGCCGTCTTCCCGGACCCGGACGCCTTCGACATCACCCGCTCACCCAATCCGCACCTGGGCTTCGGCGGCGGCGGCCCGCACTTCTGCCTGGGCGCGCACCTGGCGCGGGTGGAGATGCGGGCGCTCTTCCGCGAGCTGCTGACCCGGCCGGTCGGGCTGCGCGCGGTGGGCCTGCCGGACCTGGCGGGATCGAACTTCGACAACCGGGTCCGCTCGCTCAGGTTCGCCTTCGAACGGCCCTGAGCCCGAAAGCCTTTGAACCCCGAAGGCCCTTCTACCCCGACGGCCCTTGAACCCCGCCAGCCCTTGAACCCTGAGCTCCCGGCCGCGAGACCCCCGGCCGGGACCGGCCACCGGGCAGGCTGGGGGCCCGGCGGCCGGCGGTCGGCGGCCCGTCGCAGGCGTCAGACCTGGAGGGTCTGCACCGTGATGACGCAGTGGGCGCTGCTGGTGAGCACTTCCTCGTCGCCCGCGAAGGCCTGGAGGACCTCCGCCGTCACCGGGCGTCCCGGGACCGCCTCGGGCCAGGCGCGCGTGGCGAAGAGGAAGTAGGCCTGACCGCTCTCGTTGGCCGCCGCGACCCACTCGTCGGGGGCGGTGCAGGTGGCGTTCAGCCCCGGAAGGGTCAGCGTGACCTGGTTGCCGGCCATCAGCACGATCTGGACCGCGAAGGTGCGCGAGCTGCGGGTGCCGTCCATGACCACGTCGCCGATGGGCAGGCCGATCTCCTCGAGCAGCCCGCGCGCGGCCGTCTCCCCGGCCTCCGGGCCCTCGGGGCCGTCGCCGAGCGTGTAGGCGAGGAGATACGGGATGTCGTGCCCGTCGGAGGGGTCGCCGATCCAGGCGAGCACCGAGAGGGTGCCGAGGTGGGACCGGTCGATCTCGGCTTGAGTAGAAGTCATGCGCCGCACCCTAGTGGTCCTGCGCCCGGCCCTTTCACGGCCTTTCACCCGGGCGGGCTAGACGGACCAGAAACCCCCTCCGGAATTCGCCTGCGTGTTCGTGTCCTGGTACTGGAGGCGCGCGATGGAGGCGTTTTCCGGGATTTCGAACACCACCCATCCCTCGGCCCGCTCACCCACCGCGAGGGAATCGAAGACGAGCGGTTTGCCGGTCGTCAGCTCGCCGGTGGGCACCACCGCGTGGCGCTGCCCCGCGCTGTCGTGCGCCCACATGCGTCCGAGGGCCCCGTACGAGTCCCCGCCCACGTTGACGAACGACATCGAGGCGGCCACCCAGCGCTTGCCGGCGGGCGGCGCGAAGTTCTTCTCCACGCTGACCGCCGGGTCCACGTACGCGTTCAGCACCGCCTGGAGGTGACGGCCGACCTGCTGCCCGCGCACCCGTACGGAGTCACCCACACGGGCGTCCTTCACGGCGGGCCGCCCGGGTTCCCCCTCGGCCTCCGGGGCGGCCCCGGCCCCCGGCGCCCCGTCGTCCACCGGAACGGCGGGCGCCGCGGCGGGCGCGAGCGCGGCGCCCTCGGGGGCGCGCTGGCAGGCCGTGGCACAGAACAGGAGGAGCGGGAGCAGGGCGGCGGCGAGGAGCGGGGCGGGGACGGCGGACTGGCGCATGCGGAATCCCTTCGGGGATGTATTTCGGTCAGTCTCACGCGCCCGAGCGGGCAATTGCACACACCGACACGAGTGTGCGGAGCCCGCTGCCGTCCATATGCCAGCACAATGCGTTCCGGCGGATTCCCGCCGACCGAATCCGGACCCTGTCCACAGCCGCGTCACCCTGGAGGAATTCATGCGCATTTCCGGACCCCGTCTGGCCCTGGCGGCCCTCTCCGCACTGGCCGCCGCCACCGTTCTCGCCGCCTCCGCGAGCGCGGCCCACAACGGTAATGAGATTTCCGTACAGCGCGATGCGCAGATCGGCGAACACGGCACCGTCACTCTTTCCGGCACCTACCGCTGCACCCCGCCGTCACCCATGGGGACGGTTCAGATCGCGGCCACCCTCGTCCAGGAGGGCACCAAGCTGGGCTTCGGCGGCGGCGAGGCCGACTGCGACGGCCAAGTCCACCACTGGCAGGCCACGGGCACGCTGCGCCTGACGCCCGACGTCCACCCCGGCCGGGCCGGCGCCGAGGTCCGCCTCCAGGAGATCGGCCGCTCGGGCGGGCTGCTCCCGACGCGGCTCAGCACCGTCGCGGAGGACCGCCGGGACATCGAACTGCACCCGTACCGCTGACCGGAACGGGCCCGCTCGCGGGACCGGCGGCCGCCGCTACCGGCACTCGGGCGCGACGCCCGTCATCGACATGAACGCCGTCGACTGGCACCCGGGGTCCGCGTGCGGGCGCCCCGTCGTCCAGTCCACGACCGTCGGCACGACGGCCGCCAGCAGGAGCAGCGCCAGGATGCCCGTCGCGGCTCCCTTGCTCAGCCTGCGCACGGCACGGTCCGACTCGAAGACTTCCGTTCCATGACCGCATCATCACCCCGCCCCCGGCGCCCCACAACTCGGCGTGACCGCCCGGTCACCCCGCGACCCGGGGGCTTCCCCCGGCGTCGAACTCGCACCACACCGCCTTGCCGTCGCCCCGGGACTCCACGCCCCAGTGCGTGGCCAGCGCGTCCACCAGCAGCAGTCCGCGCCCCGTCGTGGCGGCCTCGCCCGGGGTGCGCCGGCGCGGCCACACGCTGGAGCGGTCCTTGACCCACAGCCGGATCCGGCGCACCGGCTCCGGCAGCACCTCCATGGTCAGCACCGCTCCGCCGTCCGTGTGCAGCAGGGCGTTGACCAGCAGTTCACCGGCCGCCAGCTCCACGTCGTCGGCGAGCTCGGGCATGCCCCAGTCGCGCAGCGCCTGCCGCAGGGCGTAGCGGGCCTCGGAGAGCCCCTCGGGGTCGGCCTGGTGGATGTACTGGTGGATGCGCGGCGCCCGGTGCGTGCCCGGGTCGGGGGCCCGGCGCAGCACCAGCAGGGCCACGTCGTCCCCGGAGCCCCAGCGCTCCCACAGCCGGTCCAGGAGGTGGTCGGCGAGCGCCCCGGCCTCCTGCGGGCCGCTGCGCACGGCGTGCGCGAGGGACTCCATGCCCTCGGTGATGGCGGTGCCGGGCTCCTCCACCAGGCCGTCCGTGCAGAGCACCAGCGTCTCCCCGGGGACGAGGTCGAGCCGCGTCTCGGGGAACTCCTCCTGCTCGAAGTGCGTGGCCAGGCCCAGCGGCAGGCCGCCGCGCACGTTCGGCCAGCCCGTACGCCCGTCTGTGTGCCGGATCAGCGGGCCGAGGTGGCCGGCCCGGACCGCCCGTACGCCTCCGGACTCCAGGTCCACCTGCGCGTACATGCAGGTCGCGAAGCGCTCGGTGTCCAGCTCGGCCAGGAAGCGGGAGGCCCGCGCCAGCACCGTGGACGGCGGGTGGCCCTCCCCCGCGTACGCCCGCAGCGCGATCCGGAGCTGGCCCATGATGGCGGCCGCGTGCGTGTCGTGACCCTGTACGTCGCCGACCACGATGCCGACCCGGTCGCGGGGCAGGGAGATCACGTCGTACCAGTCCCCGCCGACCTCCCGCCCGCTCCACGCGGCGTGGTAGCGCACCGCGATCTCCCCGCCCGTGATCTCGGGGATCCGGCGCGGCAGCATCGCCGCCTGGAGGCCGGTGGCGAACTCCCGCTCCTGGTCGAACAGGAGCGCCCGCTGGAGCGACTGGGCCACGATGCCGGCCAGGCCCAGGCACAGGTTGCGCTCCTCCGGGCTGAACTCGGTGCGCCGCCGGTAGAAGAGCACCAGCCCGCCGATGGCCCGGGCCTGCGCGATCAGCGGCAGATAGGCGGCCGCGTCGTACCGGATCCGGCCCAGGTAGTCCCGCAGCAGGGGGAACTCCTCGCCGAGCGCGGCGAGCGAGGTGACGAACCGCGCCCTGCGGGTGAGGACCGTCTGCGACAGCGGCAGCGAGCCGTCCAGCCGGGTCATGCTGCGCTCGCCGAGGATCTCGAGGGACTCCCCGCTCATCGCGATCATCTTCATCGTGCCGCCCTCGACGAGGCCCAGGGCCAGCCCGTCCGCGCCGAGCCGCTCCAGTGCGCCGGCCCCGGTCAGCGCGGCCGTCACGTCGTCGACCGTCACCGCCCGCGACAGGGCGTCCGTGGTCCGCTGCACGATCGTCGACTGCTGGGCGCGCGCCGACTCCAGCTTGCGCAGCTGCGTCGCCTGGGCCAGTTCGGCCGTGGCGTCGCGGACGATGCCCACGATCCGGTAGGCCCGCCCGGCCGCGTCCCGGAGCACCCGGCCCTGGGTGTGCGTCCACTGGTCGCGGCCGTCCCGGCGCTGCACCGTGAAGTACGCGCCGTACGTCTCGCCGCCGCTGTCCAGGGCGGCCACCACCGTCTCGCCCAGCCGGGCGCCGTCCTCGGGCGGGATCCGTACGCCGAGCCCTTCCGGCGTGCCGTCGAACTCGGCGGGCTCCAGGTCGAAGACGGTCATCCCGGCCTCGTCCAGCGCCAGGGTCCCGTCGCCGAGGTCCCACTCGAAGCTGCCCATGCCGTTCAGCGCGAGCCGCTCGCCCGGTCCGGTCAGGGGGGACCGCCGGCGCCGCCCGGGGCTGTCTCGCTCCGCCGCTGCCAAGAGACTCACACCACCTAAAGGCCGGGCCAGCACGGCTGGGAGATCAGCCGCTCCCACTCCTCGTCAGGATGCCCCGGAAGGGTCCGCCCGGCCTCCCGCCAGCGCGTGACGAGGGACAGGTAGATCGGCGGCTGGGCGGGGTGGGCGGGCGCGGGGTCCGGGGGACGGTCGTAGCCGGCGGCCGACGCGTAGGCGGGGCGGTCGTACCCGGCGGCCGGCGCGTAGGCGGGGCGGTCGTACCCGGCGGTCGGCGCGTAGGCAGGGCGGTCGTACCCGGCGTTCCTGGCCGCAGGCTGTTCCCCGCGGCTGGCGGGGATCCGTACCCAGCCTCTGCCCTGTGCTCGCTCCCCGCTCATCGCGGACCCCTCTCACGCGGCTCTCACCGCAGGTACGTCTTCGGATGCCCGGCCGTGGCGCGGTCGGTCCGTGCGGCGCCGGTGGAGCCCGGCAGCGGACCCCCGGCACCGAGGCGCCTGCGGACTCCACCCACCAGTCTCCCCGCCGTGAAGCCCGCACCGTGCACGAATCGCATGGAAGGGCCGAATGAGGGAGCCGTCAGCAGCCCCGCGAAGAAGAGTCCGGGCCACGAGGACTCGAATCCGGCGCTCAGCTCCGGCGTCCGGCTCCGCCCCACCGTCGCCAGCGCGTCCCGCAGCCCCGCGTCGAGCAGGTCGAGCCGGTCCAGGTCAGGGATGAACCCGGTGGCCGCGATGACGTGTGCGGCGTCCAGCACCAGCGGCTCCCCGGAGGGGGAGGTCAGCTCCAGCCGGATGCGGTCGCCCACCGCCGACGCCCGGTGCAGCCGGTGCCCGAGAAGGGCCGGTACGCGCCGCTCGAACCGGTCCCGCAGCCACCAGGCGCCCGCCGGGCCCAGGGCGGTGGCCGCGATCCGCTCCCGGCTGGCGGCGGGCAGCCGGTGCACCGCCCAGGGCAGCTCCGACCACACCCAGCTGCGCCAGCCGGTGCCCAGCCCGCTGTGGGGTTCGCGCAGGGCGCGCAGCGGGGGCCGGCTCAGGGGCTGCGGCACCGTGTTCCAGTTCAGCCGGGCGCGCCGGGCCACCAGGCACGGCCGGGCGCCCTGTTCGGCCAGCAGGGCGGCGGTCTCCAGGGCCGCCTGTCCGGCGCCGAGCACGGCGACCTCGCTCCCGGCGAAGCGGGCCAGGTCCCGGTGGCCGCTGCTGTGCGAGTAGTGCGCGGGCGGCAGGTCCCGCAGCGCCAGGGGGTGGTGGACGAAGGGCATCACCCCGACCGCGAGGGCGACCGTACGGGCCAGGAGCGGCGGCCCCTCGGCCGTGTGGACGCGGAAGCCGCCGCCGTGCGGGGTCACCTCCGTGACGGTCACCTCCTCCACTTCGGGCACGGCCTGGCGGGCGAACCACATCCCGTACGCGCTGAACGTGCCGATCGGCAGCGGAGTGCCGTGCTCCGCGGCCGTTCCGCGCGTCGCGCAGTAGTCGCCGAGGGTGTGCCGCCCGTCCGGCGCGGACAGGTTGGAGGACCAGGGCTCCGACTTCAGGTACATGCCGCCGGGCATGTGGTCGCGCCAGGAGGCCATGGGCCGCCCGAGCACGCGCACGTCGAGCCCGGCGCCCGCCGCGTGCGCGGCGATCGACAGCCCGTACGGGCCCGCGCCGACCACCACGAGATCGTCCGTCCGCGTCACGGCCGTCGTCCTTCCCTCTCCACGGTCAACGGGTCACCAGCTCGTCCGGCTCGGCCGGGGCCTCCGGAGGGGCCGGCCGGGAGGCGGCCGTGCCACCGGCCGCGGCGCCCGGCTGGTCGCGGCCGCGCTGGCGGGGGGCGCGGACCACCGCGCGGGCGGTCCGGCGGCCGTGGGCGGGCACGCCGCGCAGGGCGCGCACGCCCTTGTCGGCGCCCCGGCCCAGGAAGGCGGCCAGCATCGCCAGGAACGGCAGCAGGTCGTCGGACGCGAACCAGGCCGCCTCCACCCGCCCCCGCTCCCCCTGGGGCAGCGCCCGCAGGGGCCCGCGTCCCGCAGCCCCCGCGGCCCCCGCCGTACCGGCCGCTGCCGGAGCCGGAGCCGTCGCGCCGGGCGCGGACCGCGGCCCGGCCACCACCGGCCCGGCCCGCCGGCCGTGGACCGCCTGGGCTCCCACGGCGGGCAGGACGGGAGGTACGGGGGACCCGCCCGGGGCTGCCGCGGCGGGCTTCAGGGCCCCAGGCGGCTTCGGAGCCGCGGGCGGCTTCGGGGCCGCCGGGCCCGCCGGGAGGCGGCGCGGCAGCGAACCGCCGCGCAGCGCCGCGAGCAGCGCGTAGTTCTCGGCGACGAACACGCGGCCCGGACCGCCCGAGGGCTCCGGGACCCGCTGGCCCGTCAGGTCCAGGTACATCGCCTGGACGACGTCCAGCCCGGTCGCGTCCGTGAACAGCCGGAACTGCGCCCCCGGCCGCGGGTTGAAGTCCACGAGCCGGAAGGTGCCGCGTTCGTCCCGCCGGAAGTCCAGGTCCAGGATCCCCTGGTAGCCGAGGCGTTCGGCGAGCTTCAGCCCGGCCTCCTCCACCGCCGGGTCCGGCAGCCAGCGGCCCACCGCCGTCAGGCCCGTCCGCACCGGCCAGGACAGCTCCTTGCGGCCCGACCCGGCCAGCAGCGGGCGCCCGCCGCGGGTGAAGGCCCCGTGGAAGAACCAGTCGGTGTCCGGCCCGGCCGGCAGGAAGCGCTGGAGCAGCAGCCTGCTCCCGGCCTCCGCGGAGCGCTCGTAGAGCCGGCGCGCCTCGGCGACGGTGTGCACGAGCAGGGTGCTCCGCAGTCCCCCGGCCCCCGCGGGCAGCAGCCACGGCCGGCTCCACTTGGCGATCACCGGCAGCCCCAGGCTCCACGCGGCCTCCGCCGCCTCCGCCCCGGTCGCCGGGATCACGGTCTCCGGGTGCGGGACGTCCCACCGGGCGCAGAGCCGGGACAGCTCCGCCTTGTCGGCCACCCGGGCGGGCAGGTTGTCGGGCTGATGGGGAATCCGGAAACGATCCGTCAGCCCGGACGCGATCCGGGACACGGCGATGGCGCTCAGGTCGTCCATGGCGATCAGCACGGCGGGCCGCCCGATCCGCTCGGACACCCCGGCCAGGCACTCCAGCAGCGCCTCGGGCGCCTCCGGGTCCAACCCTCCGTCAGGTCCCGCGTGCACGCTGCGCAGGTACCGCGAACGCCCCATGGGACCTCCCCCGGCCTCGACGACTGCATGGACCTCCACGCCCTTGCGGCCAAGGGATCTGACGGCGCCGAGGGTTCCGTGGTGGAACGGGTTGCGATCGAGCCTGAGCAGGACGGCGGGCACATGGTTGGTGAACGCGTGCATGGAAACGGTGTCTTTCACCTAGTCGGACCAAGCGGGGATGGTGCGCACCTGCGAATGGCCTACGCGGCGGTGACCGAACAGGCCATTCGTCAGATCTGATGTCTAACGTCTCTGGTAAGCACTCCGATTCAGGAAAGCTCGGGAGACGCCATGCCCAGACCACGCCGCCGACTGGCGAGCACCTGCATCGGTACGGTCACGGCCGGACTGCTTGCGACCGGGGCCGCGCTCGCGGCACCCGAGGAGGACCGGCACAAAAGCTCCGACATCGCCGTGGGCGCCTATCTCGACTACGGGCCGCGCGGGGTGGCCCGCATCCCGCTCCTGTCGCGCTGGCTGGGCGGCAGGGAGATCCGGGTGGGGCACACCTATCTCCCCGGCGACCAGTGGGCGGGCATCGAGGGGAACGTCTCGTTCCTCGCGGACTGGGCCGCCTGGCGGCTGGCCGACGAGGACCGGATGTTCGTCCTCAACGTGCCCATGCAGGCACGGAACGAGGAGAGGGTGCCCGACTACCAGGTGGCCCAGCTGATCCGGGCGGGCGCGGAGGGCCAGTACGACCGGCACTTCCGCAGGCTCGCCGAGAAGCTGGTGGCGCTGGACGTCCCCGACACGGTGATCGTGCTCGGCTGGGAGATGAACGGCACCACTTACACCCACCGCTGCGGGCCGGACCCGGAGGGCTGGAAGACGTACTGGAAGCGCGTCGTCAACACGATGCGGTCGGTGCCCGGACAGAAGTTCAAGTTCGATTTCGCCCCGAACCGGGGTACGGACGCGATCGGCTGGACCAGGTGCTACCCCGGTGACGACGTGGTCGACATCATCGGGATGGATTCGTACGACCAGGCTCCCGGCCGGACCTTCGACGACCAGATCACCCAGCCGTACGGGCTCCAGCATCACGTCGACTTCGCGAAGGCACACGGGAAGCGGATCTCGTACCCGGAGTGGGGCCTGTACCGCCACGGCGACAATCCGGAGTACGTGCGGCGCATGCTGAAGTGGATCGAGCAGCACAAGCCGCTCTACCACACCATCACCGACTACTGCCCGCACGGCGTGTGGCAGTGCAAGCAGAACCCGGACTCGGCGAAGGTCTTCCGCGACGCGCTGACGCCCGAGAAGCCCGGCCCGGTGATCCCGACCCCGGTGGTCCCGACGCCCGTGATCCCGACCCCGGTGGTCCCGACCCCCGTGGTTCCCACGCCGGTCGTCCCGACCCCTCAAATCCCCACCCCGCAGGTCCCGACGCCCGGCATCCCGACCCCTCAGGTGCCGACCCCCCAGGTCCCGACGCCCGAGGTGCCGCTGCCGGTCACCCCGAGCCCGCTCGTCCCGACGCCGCAGGTGCCGGGCCCGGAGGTTCCGAGCCCCGTCGCGCCGAGCCCGGCCGTCCCCTCGCCCGAGGTCCCGACGCCCGAACCCGTCCCCTCGCCGGTGGTCCCGTCGCCGGTGGTCCCGTCGCCCGCGAGCCCGGCGCCCTCGCCCGCGGCGCCGAGCCCGCTCGTCCCGACGCCCACGTCCACGTCCACGCCCACGCCCACGCCCACGCCCACGCCCACAACCGTGCCCGCGCCCCTGCCGCCCAAGCCCCAGCCCCAGCCCCAGCCGCCGAAGCCGCCGGCCAACAGCAAGCAGTGGTGCGTGCCGCTCAACTTCGGCGAGTGGCTCTCCAAGCTGGTCGGCAAGCAGTCGTTCTGCGTCCAGGTCGACTGGAACGACGACTTCCGCTTCTGGCCCTCCTAGCCGGGTCATCGCACCCGCAGGTCGTTGAGCCGCGCCCGCCAGTCCCTGGCGGCCGGCAGCGCCTCCCGGAGCGCGTCCACCGCCCGCCCGCGCCCCGCCAGCTGCGACTCGTGCAGGCGCAGCAGCGGCGCGAGCGCGGTCGTGGCCAGCAGGAACCGCTGGTTCACGACCGTCTCGGGCCGCCAGTGGTTCTTGTACGGCTCGTTGCCGCGCAGGAAGCTCACGACCGGGCGGCCGTCGGCGAGCGCCCGGCCGGTCTCGTGGCGCAGCAGCAGCGTCGCCACGTCCACCTTGCGCGTGCGCAGGTCCGGGTCGGCGCCGTAGAGGTAGCCGCCGCTCAGCCCGGCCGACAGCAGCGTGACGTTGGCCGCCACCACCTCGCCGTCGAGACGGAACTCCGTCAGCCGGCCCTCCCCGGCCCGCACCATCCGCCGGGTGGCCCGGGTCAGGTGCTCGGCGAACCGGGGCCTCAGGTGCTCGGGGGTCACCCCGCGGCCGCGCCACTGCTTCTCGTGCAGCCGCAGCAGGGTCCGTACGGCTCGGGGCACCTCCTGCTCGGTGACCTCGTGCTCCTCGATCCCGGCCGCGTCGGTCTTGCGGAGCTTGGCCCGCACCCGCTGGCCCCCGGAGGCCGGCATCCTCTTGACGAGCTCGTCGAAGGGGAGCGTCGGCAGCTCCATGCAGGTGGAGTCGGTGAGCTTGCTGCGGGCCCCGGTCCAGTGCTCGTACACGCCTTCCGCGGCGGCCCCCGGACGCACCTCGCGCAGGTCGACGACCGCGCTCCGGGCGGCCCGGTGCAGCCCGCGGGCCAGCGCCGGGACGACCTGGCCGGCGTGCTCGGCGGCCACGAGCACGTCGAAGTAGTCGGTGATGTTGCCGCCGAGCGGCACCAGCAGCGGCAGCGGCCGGTGGACGAGCATCAGCGCGGCCGCGCCGACCAGCTCCCCGTCGCGCCGTACGAGGACGATCCGCAGCCGGCCCTCCTTCCCGTACGACAGCCACCAGGAGTGCAGCCAGGCGTGGCTCTGGAAGGGGGTGGCGGTGGGGCAGCCGCGGACGAGCCGGTTCCACGGCTCCTCCAGCGCGGCGAACTGCCGGGGATCGCGGCACAGCGTCACCGCCAGGGCCCCGGCGGAGCCCGGACTCATCGCACGGACTCCTTCTCCTTGGTCTCGGCGTGGTCGCCCTGGGCCGGGAGCGTGGCGTACTCCTCGACCGCGGGCGCGCCGGCGGCGGCGGCCTGGTCCCGGCGTCCGCGCGCCGGCCGGGCCAGCAGCCACAGCCCGCCCAGCAGGCCGCCCGCGCACATCCCGACGGCGCCGCTGATCGGGGCGGACGGGGAGGCCGGGTCGGCGGGGGCCACGGCCTGGTTGAACAGCAGCAGTTGGACGCCCGTGTTCTTCGCGGCCTGATTGCTGCTCAGGGACAGTGCGTCCGCGACGGCGTTGGCGATGTCGGCGGCCTCGGCGGGGCTCTTGGAGGTCCCGGTGATGGCGATCATCGGGGACTCGGGGGAGGTCTCCGCCCGCACCTGGGTCCGCAGCCGCTGGGCGGTGATGCCCGCGCGCGGCTGGGCGTACGCGAGGGTGGAACTGCTGGTGGCGATACGGGCGTACGCCTGGGCGAAGCCCAGCGCGGTGGCCGGCTCGGTGGTGTCGTCGGGGACCGCGACGACGTAGCTGGTGGCGGCGTACTCGGGAGCCTTGAGCACCCCGTACGCACCGCCCGCGGCCAGCCCGAGCAGGGCGCAGGCGGGCAGCGGCCACCACGCGGGCGGCGGCCCGGGCCTGCGCCGGGCGCCCTTCTTCTTCTCCGAGCGGTGGTCGGACTTCTTCTGGTCGGCGGTGTCGGCCATGGGCGTGCTCGCTTCCTGGGAGGGGAGGGGAGTTCTCGGGGTCCCGGCCGTTCCCCGGCCGGGAGGGTGCGGATCAGCCGGGCCCGGGCGCGCCGGCCCCGTCCCGTCCGGAGCGGGGGCGGGCCGGGCCCGGCCCCGCCGGGGGCTGCGGCACGGGCGCCGGGGCGGCGTCGGCGCCGGGGACCGGTGCGGCCCCCGGCGTCCGGCCCGGCTGCTGCGGGGAGGCGGCGGCCGGGACCGTCCGGGCCCGGTCCGCCGGCGCGGCCAGCGCGAGGGCGTAGACGTCCAGGAGCTGCTGCGCGCTGCGGGCGATGTCGTAGCGGCGGACCACGGGCGGCGGCGGCAGCCGGCGGGCCCCCGCCTCCATGTGGCCGCGCAGGGCCGCGACCAGCTCCTCCGTGCCGGCGCCGATGCGCCGGGCGCCGGGCGCCTGGGCGGCCGGCAGGTCGTCGACGGCCGGGCAGGTCACGTGCAGCACCGGCAGGCCGGCGGCCAGCGCCTCCACCACCGCCAGGCCGAACGCCTCCTCCCGGGACGGGGAGACGAAGACGTCCATGGCGGCCAGCAGCGCCGGGATGCCCGGGGTGCGGCCGTCGGCGCTGTCGCCGAGCGGGTCCCGCTCCCCCAGCAGGTGGATGCGGCTCTGCGCGCCGAGCTCGGCGGCGAGCAGCCGCAGCGCGGCCCGCTCCGGACCGTCGCCGGCCAGCAGCAGGTGCGCCCCGGGCAGCGCCGCGACGGCCCTGACCAGGACGTCGAACCGCTTGCCCGGCACCAGCCGGCCGACGCCGCCGACCACGAAGGCCCGCTCCGGCAGCCCCGTGCGGGCCCGGGTGGAGCGCCGTACGCCCTCGTCGAAGCGGAAGCGGACGGCCTCGATGCCGTTGGGTACGACGTGCACCCGCGCGGCCGGCACCCCCCAGCCCTCCAGCCGGGCCGCCACGGTGTCCGACACCGCCACGGTCGCGGCGCCGAGGCGCTCGCTGGCCAGGTACAGCGCCCGTACGCCGCCCGACAGCGCCCGGCCCTCGATCTCGCCCTCGCCGAGGGAGTGCTCGGTGGCCACGGTCGCCCCGACCCCGGCGAGCCGGGCCGCGAGCCGCCCGTACACGCAGGCGCGGTACAGGTGCGTGTGCACGAGGTCGTACCGGCCGCGGCGGATGAACTTCACCATCCTCGGCAGCGCGCCGAGGTCCCGGTTGCCCGTCATCCCGAGGTGGACGACGCGGACCCCGTCGGCGCGCAGCCCCTCGGCGACCGGCCCGGGGTTCGTCAGCGTCAGTACGTCGCAGGGCATGGGCATGTGCCGCAGCAGCAGCCGCAGCTGCTGCTCGGCGCCGCCCACTCCGAGCCCGGTGATGATGTGGAGCGCCCTGGCCTCCCGTACGTCCTTCACCGGCGCACCCCCCGCCGGAGCTCCCGCACCTGGTGGCGCAGTTGCTTGACCCGCAGCCGCGCCCCGCCGTCGGCCTGGCTGACGTGCGTGCGGGGCATCGCGTGCGGTCCCGCGAGCCGGCCCGGGTCGATGGCGCAGGCGTAGCCGTACCCGGCGGCCCGCGTCGCGTCGACGACCCGCGCGTCGAGGTGTCCGTACGGGTAGCAGAAGCCCTCCGGCCGAGTACCGGTCAGCTCGCGCAGCAGGTCGCGGCTGCCCCGCAGCTCCTGCAGGAGCACGTCGTCGGCGGCCGCGGTGAGGTCCTGGTGGAGCAGCCCGTGCGAGCCGATCTCCTGTCCGGCGGCGGCGACTTCGCGGATGCCCTCGGCGGTGAGCAGGGTCTTGCGCGGGCCCAGCGGGTCCCACACGTTGTCGACGCCGAGCCGGCCGGGCAGCACGAAGAGGGTGGAGGTGCAGCCGTAGCGGCGCAGCAGCGGCAGGGCGCGGGTCAGGAAGTCGGTGTACCCGTCGTCGAAGGTGAGGCCGACGAGCCCGTCGCCGCGCCCGGCCGCCCGGGCCCGGAGCAGCTCCCCGACGGACACGCCGCGCAGGCCCCGGGAGCGCAGCCACAGCAGCTGGGCCTCCAGGGCGCGCGGGGTGACGGTGATCCCGTACGGGTCCTCGGCGGGGTCGGTGAACTCGGCGACCGAGTGGTACATCAGGACCCACGGCGAAGCGGCCCGTCGGGCGGGGACCGCCCCGGCGGGGGGCGCCGTGTCGGTGTCAGCGGACATTGCGGAACCTCTGCGTGAGCTGGGAGGAGAACTGGGCGATCTGGCCGGGCAGGGCGGTGACTTCGAGCGCCCGTATGGCCATGCCGGTGGCCCCGAACATGGCGGGTACGAGGAGGCAGCCGAGGGCGGCGCTGACCGTCGGGTCGGGGATCATCGGGCCGGCGATCCAGCCGGTGCCGCAGGCGGCGACGGCGGCGACGGCGAGCCGGCCGATGCTGACGGCGACCCGGCGGACGTGGATGGCGACGATCCGGGAGCCGAGGCCGGTGAGGAGGAGGACGGCGGTGGTGGTGATGCCGGCCGCGTTGGCGGCGGCGATGCCGTAGGTGCCCCACCAGCCGACGGCGAAGGCTCCGGCCACGATGTTGACGAGGAGGCCGGCGCCCATCGCGAGCGCCGGGAACCAGGTGGGCCGGGCGGTCGAGAAGAAGGGCCGGGACAGCGCGCCGACGAGGCAGTGGCCGAGGAGTCCGAGTCCGTAGACCCGCATGACGGAGGCGGTGGCGAGGGTGTCCTGGTGGGTGAAGGCGCCGCGTTCGAAGAGGACCTGGATGATCTGCGGGGCGTAGCCGATGACCAGCGCGGTGCCCATCAGGACGGCGAGGGAGGCCAGCGCCAGGTCCTGCTCCACCCGGCGGCGGGCCTTCTCGCGCTGTCCGGCGGCCATGGCCTGGGCCACCACCGGGAAGGTGACGGTGCAGATCATCAAGGACAGCACCATCGGCATCTGCGCCACCTTCTGGGCGTAGTTCAGGTGCGAGATGGCGCCGGAGGGCAGGGAGGCGGCGAGGAACCGCTCCACCAGGACCTGGGACTGCCGGAAGACCGCGAAGAAGATCACGGGTGCGATGAGGCCGAAGGCGATGAGGGTGGGCCGGTCGCGGTCGCGCTGGCTGCGCGGGGCGCGCTTGGCCCGGGCCGGTCCGAAGCCCACGTTCCGGATGAAGGCGGGCAGTTGGACGAGGACCATCAGCAGCCCGCCGACGGCGACCCCGGCGGCCGCCGCCCGCACCCCCCACAGGGCGTGCAGCGCGAGCATGGTGCCGATGATGCCGACGTTGTACGAGACGTAGATCGCGGCCGGCGGTACGAAGGACCGGTGCGCCCGCAGCGCGGCGCTGAAGTAGCCGGCGATGCCGAAGGAGAGCACGGTCAGCGCGGTCAGCCGGGTGCACTGCACGGCCAGCCCCGGATCGGGCAGGCCCGGCGCGAGGACGGCGACGACGAGCGGCGCGGCCACGATGAGCACGGAGGCGACGGCGGCGAGGAGCACGGCCAGCCGCGGCAGGGTCGCCGCCACCAGCATCCGTACGGGGTCCTGGGCGCGGGCCTCCTGGCGGGTGAGCCCGGCGCGGCCGGCGGCCCGGCGGGCCAGGGCGTGGCTGAAGGCGGGGACCATCAGCAGGGCCATGGCGTCCTCGATGAGGAGCGTCGAGGCCATCTCCGGCACGGTCCACGCGATCAGGAAGGCGTCGCTGTCGTGCCCGGCGCCGAAGAGGTGCGCGATGGTCTGGTCGCGCACGAGCCCGAACACCGCCCCGGCGGCGGTGAGCCCCGCGGTGACGGCGGCGGCCCTGGCGAGGAACCGCCCCAGCGGCGCGGGCGCGTTCCCGCCCGGCGAGGCGGGCGGGCGGGCGGGCGCGGCGGCGGCCCGGCGGGTGGCCGTGCGGACCCCCGGGGCGGCGCCGCCCGCGTAGCGCGCGGGCCCGGCGGGCGACTCGGGCGCCCCGGACGCGGCGCCGGCGCGGGTGCCGCGTCCGGTCGCGGTCCCGGCGCCGGTCGCGTCCCGTGCCACGACCCGCACGCCGCGGACGTCCCGGCGGCGGACGCCGTCCGCCGCGGCGGGCTCCCCCGGCGGGCGGGCCGGGTCGGGGCCGGCGGCCCCGTGCGGGATTCCCGGCACACGGGCGGGGCCCGCCCCGGCCGGAGGGCCGGAGGCGGGCCGCCGGGGCGTGGTGTCCGTCACCGGCCGGCCGCACCCGGAACGGCGCGCGGTCCGGCCACGGGGCCGGTGCGCCCGGCCGCGGTGTCCCGCGGGGGCAGGGCCCACCAGGCGGCCAGGCCGATGATCACCCCGGTCAGGACGGTGGACGGCCCGCCGATGTCCGCGTAGAGGAAGTCGGTCAGCTGCCACACGAGCAGGCCGACCGCGATGAGCCCGCAGTCCCGCACCGGCCCGCCGCCGGCGAGCCGTCGCAGGCCCGCCACAAGCAGCGCCGCCCAGCCGCCCAGCAGCGCGGTCAGTCCGATCAGCCCCTGCTCGCTGAGGATCAGCAGGTACATGTTGTGCGGGGAGAGCAGCGGCTGGCGGATGTACGCCTGCCCCGCGCCGGCGGTGTCGCTGCCGGAGGACAGCCCCAGCGAGGAGTGCCCGTCCCGGTGGGCGGGGAACCCCTTGAGGCCCACCCCCGCCGCCGGCCGCTCGCGCCACATCGACCCGGCGGCGGCCCACATCGTGTACCGGTCCGTCACCGACTGGTCGGGGGCGCTGGAGACCTGCGTGATGGAGGTCAGCCGCTCCGCGACCATCTCGGAGCCGACCCCGAGCCCGCCCACCAGCACCACGCCGGCCGCGGCCAGCGCGAGGAGCACCTTCAGCGCCCGCCTGATCCCGGCCAGCACCATCACCAGCACCGCCGCGCCCAGGGTCGCGATCCAGGCGCCCCGGCTGAACGACAGCACCAGCGGCAGGGCGAGCGCGAGCGCCGCGCCCGCGGCCACCCGGCGGACCGGACGGGGCAGTCCCGGCGCCAGCGCGGCGGCCGTCGCCACGATCAGCCCGTACGCCACCACGGTGGCCATGCCCATGACGTCGCCGGGGCCGAAGGTGCCCACGGCCCGGATGTCCTCGCCCTGGTACGAGGCCCCGGTGTGGGTCGCGAACTGCACGACCCCCACCGCGCCCTGGACCAGCGCCAGCACCACGAAGCACCCGGCGGCGATCCGGAACTCCCCGGCGTCGCGCACCAGCAGCACCACGGCCGCCGGCACCAGGACGAAGACCTGGAGGTAGCGCACGAAGCCCGGCAGGGCGGCGTACGGGTCGCCCGCCGTCACCGTCGCCACCGCGAGCCCCACGGCGGGCATCCCGAGGACCAGTACGCCCAGCGGGCTCAGCTCCCGCACCCGCCCGCGCAGCGCCTGGACCGCGCAGACGAACACCAGCAGCAGCGAGGCGGCGTCGGCCGGCCCCACCTTGCCGGAGGCGGTCGCGTCGCCGGCCGGGAGCGGGGCGAGCAGGAACAGCACGGTCGCGGCGAGCGGCAGCAGCGGCCAGTGCCGGCGCAGCAGGCCCGGCACCTCGGACCGCACGCCGTCGAGGGATACGGCGAGGCTCATCAGCTGCCCCCCAGCCGGAAGCGGAAGAAGGAGGCCGCGGTGCGGGCGAGGATCCACAGGTCCTGCCACAGCGACCAGGTGTCGATGTAGTGGTTGTCGAAGCGGGCCCGGTCCTCGATGGAGGTGTCCCCGCGCAGACCGTTGATCTGGGCGAGGCCGGTGATGCCGACCGGCATCCGGTGGCGGGCCTCGTAGCCGGGGTGCACGGTGGAGAACTTCGCGACGAAGAAGGGCCGTTCGGGCCGCGGGCCGACCAGGCTCATGTCACCGCGCACGACGTTCCACAGCTGCGGCAGCTCGTCCAGCGAGGACTTGCGCAGGAAGGAGCCGACCGGGCTCATCCGGCGGTCCCCGGCGACCGTCCAGCGGGTGGCGGACTCGTGCGCGTCGGCGCGCAGGGTGCGGAACTTCAGCAGGGTGAAGGGGCGCCCGTACAGGCCGACCCGCTCCTGCCTGAAGATCACCCCGGGGCCGTCGCAGGTCCGTACGGCCAGCGCGCACAGCACCATCACGGGCGCGGCGGCGACCATGGCGAGCAGGGCGAGCGCGGCGTCGATGCCGCGCTTGGCCCAGCGCTCCAGGGGCCGCGCGGGACGCGGCAGCAGCGGCTGGACGGCGTACCCCCACAGCTGGTCGGCGGGGTGCGCCACCCGCATGCCGGTGACCTTGGCGGTCCCGGCCGGGTCGGCGAGCCAGAGCCGGCAGCCGTGGTCGTGGAAGAGGCGGACCAGCGAGGCGGTGCGCTCGTCGGCCTCCGGCGGGCGGGTGAACACCGCGTGCCGCACCGAGTTCTGGATGACGGCGCGGCGTACGTCCTCGTGGGTGGCGAGGACGGGCAGGGGGCCGGCCTCCGCTCCGTCCCCGGGGGCGGTGTCGGCGAGGCCGACGGGGCGCAGCCCGTACTCGGGGCGGCCGTTCAGGGCGGCGGCCACCGCGCCCGCCCCGGCGCCGGGGCCGACGACGAGCGCCGAGTCGGGCCTGCGGACGGCGGTGCGGCGCCGGAGCTGGTTGACGAGCCCGCGGCCCGCGCACGCCAGGACGACCTGGAGGCAGACGGCGGTCAGCAGCGCGGCCCAGCCCAGGGCCCGGCCCGGGGCCACGGCGGCGACGACCGCGGCGGTCCCGGCCCACAGGACGGCGGAACGCCCGGCGAGCGCGGGGAGTTCGAGGAGGGCGGAGGGCGCGAGGCGCGGCCGGTACAGCCCGGCCTGAGCGTGCAGCGCGGCCAGCAGCACGGCGGCGGGCACGACCGCGGCGGCAGGCAGCGCCGCCGTCCCCGACGGGGCGGCCGCGGGCAGGGCCGCCGCGGTGAGGACGGCGGCGAGCGCGTCGGCGGTGAGCAGCGGGAGCACCCCGTCCCGGCGGCGGACCCGCTGTGGTCGCAGGGCGGGCCGCGCCTGGCCGGCCTTGGGCCCGCGCGGGGGGTGGATGGCGGCCCGGGAACGGCGGACGGCGGTGGTTCCGGCGGCCGCGCCGCCGTGCCCCGTGCCGCCCTGCCCGGTGTGCCGGGCGGGTGCGCTGTCCATCGTCATCGGCTGATGCGCTCCTGGTTCAAGGGCCGGGGCCTGCCCAGCAGTTCGTGGTACAGGCCGGTGACCGCGTCCGTGGTCCGCTGCACGTCGAATTCGGTCCGGGCGTGCTGCCGGGCCTGCTCGCCGAGTTCGGCTAGCAGGCGCGGTTCGGCGAGCAGCCGTCCCAGGGCCTTGGCCAGGGCCGTCGGGTCCTCCGGCGGCACCAGGCACAGCCGTCCCTGGCCGGACGGCAGGCTCTCCCGGGCTCCGCTGACGTCCGAGACCAGGACCGGGCGGCCGCAGGCCATGGCTTCGAGCGGGGCGAGCGCCATGCCTTCCCACCGCGACGGCAGTACAACGAGATCGGCGGCCCGAAGCCACGGTCGGATGTCGGGGGCGGGGCCCGCGAAGAGGACTCCGGGCGGCGCGGTGCGGCGCAGCCGTTCGGCGTCGGGGCCGTCCCCGACGAGGGCGAGCCGGGCCCCGGGGACCGTGCCCAGCACCTCCGGCCAGGCCCGCAGCAGGACGTCCTGGCCCTTCTGCGGGCAGATCCGGCCGACGCAGACGACGAGCGGCCCGTCGCCCTGGAAGGCGGGGGGCAGGGGCAGTTCGGAGCGCGCGCCGGCGCGGACGAGGTCGGCGTCGGGTCCGCCCGGACCGAAGTGGCCGAGGTCGACGCCGTTGCGGACCACCGACCAGTGGGCGGTGATCCCCTCGGACTCCCCGGCGCGGCGTTCGGCCTCGCTGACGCAGAGCACCCGGTCGGCCCAGCGGGCCCCGTACCGCTCCCAGCGCAGGGCGAGCGCGCCGGTGGCCCCGCCGACGGCGTCGAAGGACCAGGCGTGGGGCTGGAAGACGGTGGGTACGGATCCCCGCGCGGCGAGCCGGCCGGCCAGTCCGGCCTTGGCGCTGTGCGCGTGCAGCAGGTCGGGGCGGACGCGGTGGAGCAGCCGCCGGGCGCCGATCACCTCGGCGGGCAGTCCGGGCCCGGGGGCCCGCCCGGCGCGCCAGGGCAGGACCTGCGCACCGGCGTCCCGGGCCGCGCCGGCGAGGAAGCCGCCGGGCGGGCAGCCGACGACGGCGCGCAGGCCGCCGGCGGTCTGCGCGCGGACGAGGTCGACGACGACGCGGGCGACCCCGCCGTCGACGGGCTGGACGAGGTGGAGGACGGTCGGCAGCTGCGCTGCCAATGGCTGTGTGGGCACGTGGAGTGGTCCCCTGGGTTCAGCGGCGCGCGTCTGTCTGTACGAAGAGCACACCGAGGAAATGACCCTGACTTTCGCCCGTGAACCTGAAGATCAGACTGCGGGCGCCACCGGACAGTGCGGGACTCAGGTCGAACACGTCCGCGTCATATCCGAGGTTATTCATATGTTCGGGCTGTCGCACGAACGAGTGATGTCCGAATTCCGTGATCGTGGAATTCATAACATCATTAAAAGGATTTTCTGAATCACTGAGATTGACCCTCCGGCCGCTGTCCGCCGTCACGGTGAGCGAGTCCCCGAGGACACCGCGGTCCCCGTCGTACCCGACCACGCCGACCCGCCCCGCCGAGCCGGGCGGCGCGTCCAGGCCCTCGACCTCGACGGTCCCGTCGCCGGCCCGGGCGGCCAGCGCCTCGAAGCCGTCCCACAGCGAGATCCGGCGCACCGGCTCCTGCGGGTGCTCGTAGGCGACGACCAGCGTCCAGCCGCCCCAGGCCCCGACCTCGGAGTGGCCCATGGCGATGTTGAGCTGGGCCACCGTCCACATCCCCGCGCCGCCCTTGCGGACCAGCGGGGTCACGTCCGCGCTGGCCTGGTAGGCGTCGCTGCCGGCGTCCACGCGGTGGCCCATCACCGTGTCGGCGAGGACCTCCTTGTACGCGCCGCCCGGCTCGGCGACCAGCACCCGGCCGTTGTCCTGCGGCGGCTTCTGCTCGCCGACGCGCAGGTTGCCGCCCCAGTAGAGGCGGGCGTACGAGACCTTGGCGCCCTGGGGCACCTTGAGCTCGGCCCGGGTGGAGTTGTAGGTGTCGGGGTCCTTGTCGACCTCGCTGTAGAACATCTCGAAGTCACCGTTGACCCCGGCCGCGCCCCGCTTGACCTCGGCGCACGGCTCCGCGTCCGGGGACTCCTCCCGGCGGCAGCCGATGCCCGAGTTGGAGGCCCGCACCAGCCCGCCGTGCTGCACGGCCTGGTAACGCTCGGTGAACGGAACCCGGGCCAGCTCCCTGGGAGCGGGAGCACCCGGAGCGGTGGCCGCGGCCACCGCCGGACCGTGTACGGAAAGTGCGAGGCAGGACAGCAGACCGAGCGTGCCGAGGATTCTGCGGGAGGAACCCATGACCCTGTCTCCATTTTCGATCAAGGGGACAAAACAGGAGTGAACTTTGTCAGAAATCAGGCTGGAAATCACGTCGGACTCGCCTGTACGGCCTTTTGGGCGATGGCACACACCCTCAAAGCGGGCGGGTCGTTATCGCATGCACCATTGTTCGAACGAAAAGGAAAAGCGGAGAGGAAGAAGGCACCGGCACAGGGCGCGGCGCGGCCGGCCCCGACACGGCCCCGCCGGCCGGCGGCACGGAGGCCGTCCCCCGCGCCCGGCGTCCCCGGCGCGACACCGGGCGCCCGTGCCCCCGGACGGCGGCCCACCCCGTCACCCCGCCACCGCCCCGAGAACACACATGGCGGATCCGGGCACCCGTTTCCCCCGCCGGATCCCTCCCCGTTCGGCGGCGCCGGCGTCAACGCCCGGGCACCGGAACGTCAACCGCGCTGCCCGAAACGTCGGCATCCGGGTGAATCCACGCAACCCAAACAGGGTCCGGCCCGTTGATCCGAGTGCTCCAGTACCGGGCAATCCTGCAAAAAAGGGACGACAATGATCAAGAAGATGATGGCCACGGCAGCGGTTGCGGCCTCGGTCGTGGGCATGGGTGCCGCCATGGCGCCGCAGGCGATGGCCATCGGGAACGACAACGGCGTCAACACCTCGAACGGCAACAACGCCGCGCAGATCTACGGCAACCAGGCCACCTACGGCAACATGAGCCCGCAGATGGCGCTGATCCAGGGCTCGTTCAACAAGCCCTGCATCGCCCTCCCCGCGAAGGCCAACGTGCAGTCCGTGCTGGCCCTGGTCAACGTCGGCGTCCAGGACATCCCCGTCCTGTCCAGCCCGCAGAACCAGCAGTGCACCGAGAACTCCACCCAGGCCAAGGGCGACGAGGCCCTCTCGCACATCCTCAGCAACATCCCGGTCCTGTCGGGCAACGTCTCCTCCGGCAGCTGACCGAGGTCCGCGCCAGCGAGGCCGCCGCACCTTCGGGTCGCGGCGGCCTCGCCGCATGTAGGACCCGGGCCGACCGCCCGCGCGAGTGGCGACCCATATCCCCCGGCCGCCCGAATTCGGGCCGCGCAACGGGGTGAATTACCGAACCGTCGCCAAAACCATGCGGTTTCTTTTCCCGAACCCGCTCGTTGTTAATTCTGCAGTGGATACGCCTCTGCGGGAAAGGATCGAAATCAAATGACGTACAAGAAGGCACTCGTGCTGACCGCCGGCGTTCTGATGGCCGCCGGTGCCGCCTCCCCCGCCATGGCCGACGCCGACGCCAAGGGCGCGGCCGTGGGTTCCCCCGGCGTCCTGTCGGGCAACCTGCTCCAGGTCCCGGTGCACGTCCCGGTCAACGTCTGCGGCAACACCGTCAACGTGATCGCGCTGCTGAACCCCGCGTTCGGCAACACCTGCGTCAACGCCTGACGAAGCGCCTGCGCCCGCGAGGGCGAACCTCCTCGGGGTGGCCTCGGAGTGCACGGCGGTGCACTCCGAGGCCACCTTCGATTCAGCACCGGCAGCAGCGCCGGTAGACAGGGAAGGACCCATGCGACAGGTACTGAGCCGACAGGTACTGGGCAAGGGGATGCTCACGGCGGCAGCCGCGTCGAGCCTGCTGTCGATCGCGACCGGCGCGGCCTACGCGCACCAGGGAGCGGCCGCCGAGGCCTCGCACTCGCCGGGCGTGCTGTCCGGCAACAGCGTCTCGGTACCGATCACCTTCGCCCCGAACGTGTGCGGCAACAGCGTGGACGGCGGTGCGGCGCTCAACCCGGCGATGGGGAACCGGTGCGTCACCACCACCGGCGCCGACTCCGACCACGACTACGCGCGCCACCTGAGCCCGGAGAACGCCGAGGCCCTTGAGCGCTACCTCGACGAGCGCGACGCCCGGCACGCGGTGCCGGAGCAGCGCCACGAGGAGCCGCGCCACGAGGGCCCCCGGCACGCGGCCCCGCGGTACGAGACCCCGCAGTACGAAGCCCCGCAGTACGAAGCCCCGCGGCACACAGAGCCGAGCCGGCCCGGCCCCCGGCACGCGGCCCCGCGCCACGAGGAGCCGGAGCACCAGGGCGGCTACGGCGGCCCCGGCGGGGAACGGGCGGAGGAGGAGTGCGACGACCACCCCGGGTCCGCGCCGCCCCCGCCCGCGCACCACGCCCCGCCGGCCCCCGGGCAGCCGGGGCCGGAGCCCGTCGGGGAGCACCCGGCCCCGCAGCCGCCGCCGGTCCACGAGGCGCCCGCCCCGCTGCCGGCTCCGGAGGCGCAGACTCCCGTACCGCTTCCCGCGCCGCTCCCGGGCCCCGTCGAGGAGGCGCCGCCGGTCACGCTCCCGGCGCCGGAGCCCGCACCGGTCCCGGCCCCCGAACCGGCGCGGGTGACCGCTCCCGTCCTGGCGGAGACCGGCGCGGGCCAGCCCGCGGCGGCGGCCGCCCTCGCCTCGGCCCTGATCCTGGGCGGCGCCATTCTGTACCGGCGGTCCCGGCTCTCCTGAGCGGCGATACCGGCAATCAGAAGAAATATCGGCCGGAGAATCCCTCGTCGGATTCTCCGGCCGTTGTCGTGTACCCGCGCGACCGCGTTTCCGCAGCGGCGGGGAATCGTTAGCCAGAGCGAAAGCGGCGCGACGGTCGCCGCTGACACCTCTGTCCATGAAAGAAGAGGATTTCGATAATGAAGCTCACGAAGATCGCCGCAGTCGTCGTCGGCTCCGTCGCCGCCCTCGGCGCCTCCGCTCCCGCCTTCGCGGCCGAGGCCCCCGCCGCGATGCCCCCCATGAGCCTGACCGGCGGGGTGACGGAGACCCTGAACGCCGTGGGCCCGGTCTCCGAGTCCCTCCCGCAGACCGTGGGCAACGGGCTGGCCGAGCAGGGCGACCACGTCAACCAGGTCGTGGGCACGGTCCAGAAGGTCAACAAGGCCCGCAACGACGTTCCCGGCGAGGTCCTCGGCCTGGCGAACGGCGCCACCAAGTCGAACCCGATGCTCGGCGGCGTGACCCTCAACGGCGGCAACAGCTGACGCGTCCCGGCTGAACACCCGCCGACATGACTGTGGGCGCCACCGGCAAGGCCGGGGCGCCCACAGGCGATTGGTGCGGCTGACGTCAGTCGTTGACGCAGGCGTTGCCGAACGCGGGGTTCAGCAGGCCGATCACGTTCACGGAGTTGCCGCAGACGTTGACCGGGACGTGCACCGGAACCTGGACCAGGTTGCCGGACAGAACGCCGGGGGAACCCACGGCCGCGCCCTTGGCCGAGGAGTCGGCGGAGGCGGCACCGGCGGCACCGGCCACGGCGAGACCGGCGGTGGCCATGACCAGGGCGGCCTTCTTGGCAGAGTTCATGGGAAGTGCACCTTCTGTTCGATGTTCTGCCCCGATCCCGGGGCTCACACCGAGCGAAACGCTTCAGCTTCCCAGACGACACGGTTCCGCACGCGATCAGACCGGTTCAGCCCAACGATCGCACCCCCGTGCGAGGTTCCGGCCGCGTTCCCCCGCCCTGGGGGACGCCGGGGGATCTAGGGGAGGGCGGGGAGGGCGGGGAGGGCGGGCACCAGGTCCGCCGGCAGCGCGGGCGCTCCGGTGGCCGGCGGCAGCGGCGGCACCTCCACCGGGGGCAGCGCGGGCACTCCGGTGGCCGGCGGCAGCGGCGGCACCTCCACCGGGGGCAGCTTGATGTCGGGGAGTCCCGGCAGGCCCGGTACGGCCGGCAGGGCGGGGAGCTTCGGCAGCTCGATCGGCGGGATCTTCACCCCGGCGGGCAACAGGCCCTCCAGGGACTTGAGGAGGTCCGCGATGGTCTTGGAGAGACCGGCGAGGAGGTCGTCGATCGGACCGGCCGCGGCCCGCCCCTCGATCGTCTCGATCTTCTGCTGGACGGCCGCGACCCGCTTCGTGAGCTCGGCGGAGCCGGAACCGTCCGCGGCGACCGCAGGGGCGGCTGCGCCGGACAGTATGACGACGGCGACGGCCGACGGGACGAGGAGGCGGGCGCGGGACGACTTCGTGCGGTGCATGGGTGTTCCTTCTCCTGGTGGCACAGAAGCGGACCCGAGCGATCCGCCTCTTTACCCACCGTGCGAACACCTCGTACGGAGCGCAACAGGAGCGCCGTCCGGTGCTGGCTGCGTACGGGCTTCGCGCAGGCGTCCGGAGGCGCCTCACCCGGGCCGGGGAAAAGTCCGGCGCGGACAGACCGTTTGAGTGAAGCAACGGAACCAACCCCCCGGCGGGGCAGTTGACCAGGGCGCTCCACTAGCGGGCACTCGTGCGACAGAAGGATCAAGATGTTCAAGAAGTTCATGACCGCCGCCGCGGTCTCCGCCGTTGCCGTCGGCGCGGGCGCTGCTGCTGCGGCCCCGGCCATGGCCATCGGCAACGACAACGGCGTCAACACCGTCAACGGCAACGGTGCCCAGCAGATCTACGGCAACCAGAAGACCGCGGGTGACATGAGCCCGCAGCTCGGCCTGGTCCAGGGCACGCTGAACAAGCCCTGCATCGGCCTGCCGGCCAAGGTCAACGCCCAGTCGCTGGTGGCGCTGCTCAACATCGGTGTCCAGGACGTCAACGTCCTGTCCAACCCGCAGAACCAGCAGTGCACCGAGAACTCCACCCAGGCCAAGGGCGACGAGCCGCTCTCGCACATCCTCAGCAACATCCCGGTCCTCTCGGGCAACGCGTCCGTCGGCAGCTGACCTCCGCCGCCCCCCGCGTGAGGTGACGAGGGCCCCGGCAGCGTCCAGCTGCCGGGGCCCTCGTGCGCGTCCGTCCGGTCAGGAGGTCCAGAAGTCCCACCACCGCGTGAGGATCAGCATGCCGATGACGCCGGTGTGCAGCGCGGGCGGGGCCCAGCCGAATTCGGTGAAGAACTCCCGCAGCGGACCGGGGGCGGGGAGCAGGCCGGTGCTGACGGTGTGCGCGGTGACCGCCCAGAACATGAGCAGGGTCGCCACCCAGGCCAGGCAGCACCAGAGGCAGAGCGCGTTGATCTCGTAGAGCGACTGGACCATCAGCCAGGTGCAGAACCCGACGCCGAAGAGCGTGCCGGCGTTCAGTCCCAGCCAGAACCAGCCGCGGTAGCGGGCGCCCGCCAGCAGGCCGGCGCCGACGCACACCACGACGGCGTACGTGACCAGGCCCAGCATCGGGTTGGGGAAGCCGAAGGCGGCCGCCTGGTCGCTCTTCATCACGCTGCCGCAGGAGACGACGGGGTTGAGGCTGCAGGCGGGCTTGAAGTCCGGGTCCTCCAGCAGCAGGAACTTGTCGAGGGTGATCACCCAGGAGGCCAGAACCCCGGCGGCCCCGGTGAGGACCAGCAGCCAGGCCAACCCCCGTGGCCCCGCTTCCGGTCCGCCTTCGGGTCGCGTGCGGGGCTGTTCCTGCCGGCGGGGGGCGCCCACTGTATTCGTTGCCATGCGGTCCATAGTCCCGCGCTCTCTACCAGAACGGCGCTAATCATGCGCATCCGTACGGAAGTTGACCTGAAGGTGTGGCGGAAACCCCTGATGCTTCCCGGACGTTTTACCGAACCCCGGACGTGATGTCAGAGCCAGGGGCTACGTTGAGCTTCCGCGAAGTCACAAGCTGCGACGGCCTGGAGACCCACCTTGAGCGATCCGTACGAGACAACCGAGGCCCACCTCGATCGACTCCTGGGCCGCGCCCTCAACTCCTTCGACCTGCCGGACAGGCTGGTCGGGCGCCTCGGGACGGCGCTCGCCCACAGCTCTTCGCTCTACACCACCCACCACAGCCCGGCAACCGGGCTCTGGCGGGAGAGCCACCGGCACACCTACCTGCTGGCCGACGGCGGGTCGGCCTCACTGTGGGAGCTGGTGTACCGGCAGGAGGGTGACCGGACGGTCCGGCACGAGGTGTTCGCGAGCAAGGCGGAGACCTGCCTGGCCGTGTCCCGGCTGTTCGGGGAGACCCCCGCCGACGCGGCGCTGGACCCGGCGCTGCTGCCCGGCGACGAGGAGCCGGACGACGACATCGCGGTGTTCAGCGCCCTGTTCGCGGCCTCGCCGCCGGTGCGGCGCCCCCGGGACTACGCGCCGGAGGAGTCCGCCGACCACGCCCGGCGGGTGCTGCGCCGCGCGGAGAACGCGGACCGGCCCGGCGAGGAGGTCGCGGCCCGGCTGCGTTCGGCGTTCGCGCACCAGATCACCCAGGCGTTCGGCGCCCGCCAGTGCCTCCTCGACGGGCGGGACGCCGGCTTCAGCCTGTACGAGCACGCCTTCGTGCTGCTCGACGGGACCGAGGTCAGCCTGTGGGAGGTCGAGCACACGGCGACGCCGGACGGCCGGCACATGTGCGAGGTGTACGAGACCGAGGCGGTCGCCCGCGGAGCCATGGAACTCCGCGCCCGGGTCCGCTGACGCCGGGCCGCCCGGCCGCGGGGCCCAGCGGCCGCGGGGCGGTCAGCGCGCCGCGCGCCCGTCGCACCGCTCGGACAGGACGAGGTCCAGCGGGAGCGCCCCGGTGACGCGGGGCGCGGTGGGGTCGAGGTCCGAGGGGGTCGGCATGGCGCTGCCCGGGAGCTGTACCGCGGCGGCTCCGTGGGCCAGGGCCGAGGCGAGGGCGGCCGGGCCGCTGCCGCCCGCGATCAGGAACCCGGCCAGGGAGGCGTCGCCGGCTCCGACGTTGCTGCGGACCGCGGCGGCCCGGGCCGTGCCGTAGTACGTGCCCTCCGCGCAGGCCAGCAGCTGGCCGTCCGCGCCGAGGGAGGCGAGGACCGCGCCCGCGCCCAGCGAGCGGAGCTCCTCGGCCGCCTTGACGACGTCACCGAGAGTGGACAGGGGCCGCCCGACGGCTTCGGCGAGCTCCTGCGCGTTCGGCTTGACGACGTCCGGGCGGGCCGGCAGGGCCGCGCGCAGGGCCGGGCCCGAGGTGTCGAGGGCGACCCGGGCGCCGGCCTGGTGGGCGCGGGCGACCAGGTCGGCGTACCACCCGGTGTCGAGGCCGCGCGGGAGGCTGCCGCAGCAGGCGATCCAGGCGGCGCCCCCGGAGCCGGTGCGGACGGTCTCCAGGAGGAGCGCGGACTCCGCAGGCGAGAGTTCCGGGCCCGGTGTGTTGATCTTGGTGAGGGTGCCGTCGGGTTCGGCGACCGCGATGTTCGAGCGGGTCTCGCCGGCGATCGAGACGGCCGTGACGTCCACGCCCTGCGCCGTGAGGAGTTCGGCCAGCAGGCTGCCGGGGGCTCCGCCGAGCGGGAGGACCGCCGTCGTACGGACGCCCGCGGCGGCCACCGCGCGGGAGACGTTGACGCCCTTGCCCCCGGGGTCGACCCGGTCACCTGTGGCGCGGAGCACCTGGCCGCGGCCCAGCGAGGGGACCTCGTAGGTCCGGTCGAGGGAGGGGTTGGGGGTGACGGTGAGGATCATACGAGCACAACTTCCGTACCGGCGGCCTCGATAGCCGCCTGCTGGGCGGGGGCGAGCCCCGTGTCCGTGATGAGGAGGTCGACGTCCGCGAAGGAGCCGAAGCGGGCGAAGTGCTCCTGGCCGGCCTTCGCCGAGTCGGCGAGGAGGACGACGCGGCGCGCGGCGCCGATCGCGGCGCGCTTGACCGCCGCCTCGGCGAGGTCGGGGGTGGTCAGGCCGCCGTCGGCACAGAAGCCGTTCGTCGCGAGGAACAGGACGTCGGCGCGGATCTCGGCGTACGCGCGCAGCGCCCACGCGTCGACGGCGGCGCGGGTGCGGTGCCGGACGCGGCCGCCGACGAGGTGGAGGTCGATGCCGGTGTGGTCGGCGAGCCGGGCGGCGACGGGCAGGGCGTGGGTGACGACAGTGAGGGCGACGTCCACCGGAATGCCGGCGGCGAGGCGGGCGACGGTGCTGCCGGCGTCCAGGACGACGCTGCCGCCGTCGGGGAGCTCGGCGAGGGCGGCGGCCGCGATGCGGTCCTTCTCCTCGGCGGCGGTGGCCTCGCGCTCGGTGAGGTCGGGCTCCAGATCGAGGTCGAGGCGGCCGGCCGGGATGGCGCCCCCGTGCACCCGGCGGACGAGCCCGGCCCGGTCGAGGGCCTTCAGATCGCGGCGCACGGTCTCGGCGGTGACCTGGAACCGGTCGGCGAGGGAGAGCACGTCGACCCGTCCGGCCTCGCGGGCGAGGCGGAGGATCTCCTGGTGGCGCTCCGGTGCGTACATGTGGCTTTGCGTCCGTTCTGTGCCCGATTTTGTGGCTTCCTCTCCACCGTACGGCCGAATTCGGCGGAAGGCAAAGAGAAACGGACATGCCCGCCAACAGAGGCGGGCATGTCCGTACACGGGGCGGAGCAGGCTCAGGCGGCCGGGACCTTGTCCGGCTCCGGCGCCCGGTGCTCGCCGCCGCCTTCGCGCTCCTCCACCGGGACCGCCTTGCGGGGCAGCATGAACATCACCGCGAAGATCACGACCAAGACGGCCACGACCCACCACAGCGCACCGCGGAACGCCTCGACGTAGGGCGGGCCGAAGGCCAGGTCGTCGTCGATCAGGCCGAAGAAGACCACGGAGGTCAGGCCGAGGCCCAGCGCGTTGCCCATCTGGCCGGTGGTGTTGATCAGCCCTGAGGCCGAGCCGGCGTGCTCGCGCGGCACCTCGGACAGCACGGTGTCGGTCAGCGGGGCCACGATCAGGCCCATGCCGACGCCCATGACGACGAGCGGGGCGGCCATCTGCCAGGAGGCGATCCCCATGCCGTAGTGCTGCGACTCCCAGATGTAGAGGAGCAGGCCCGCGGCCATGGTCAGCGCACCGGCCTGGAGCACCTTGCGGCCGAAGCGCGGGACGAGCTTCTGCACCGAGATGCCCGCGGCGGCCGAGACGGCGATGGAGAAGGGGATGCCGGTGGTGCCGGCGCGCAGGGCGCTCCAGCCGAGGCCCATCTGCATGTACAGCGTCCACACCAGGAAGAAGATGCCGGTCGCGATGCCGAAGGTCAGCTGGACGGCGATGCCGCCCGCGAAGCTCTTGACCTTGAAGAGGGAGAGCTCGACGAGCGGCGAGCCGTCCTTCTTGATCTTGTACTTCTCGTAGGCGATGAAGCCCGCGAAGACGAACGGCGCCAGGCCCATGCAGACGAAGCCCCACACCGGCCAGTCGTTCTCCCGGCCCTGGGTCAGCGGGAAGATCAGCATGACCAGCGCGAGGGTGGCGAGGACGACGCCGACGAGGTCCAGGCGCAGGGCCTGGGGGGCCTTGGACTCGGTGATGAACTTGCGTCCGAGGATCACGCCGGCGATGCCGACGGGCAGGTTGATCAGGAAGATCGGGCGCCATTCGAGGCCGAAGAGGTTCCACTGGGTGAGCAGCGCGCCGAGCATCGGGCCCGAGACGGCGCCGAGGCCCACGATCGCGCCGAACAGGCCGAAGACCTTGCCGCGCTCGTGGGGCGGGAAGGTGACGTGGATGATCGCCAGGACCTGCGGGACCATCAGGGCCGCCATCGCGCCCTGGAGCAGGCGGGAGGAGACCAGCATGGCGGGGTTGGCGGCGATGCCGCAGAGCAGCGAGGCGGCGGTGAAGCCGGCGATGCCGACGAGGAAGAGGCGCCGGCGGCCGTAGATGTCACCGAGACGGCCGCCGGTGATCAGGCCCGCGGCGAAGGCGAGGGCGTATCCGGCGGTGATCCACTGGATCGCGCTCGTGGAGGCGCCGAGGTCCTGGCGCATGCTGGGTATGGCGATGTTGACGATCGTGACGTCGACCAGGTCCATGAAGGCCGCGGTCATCACGATGGCGAGCGCCAGCCAGCGGCGGCGGTCGGCGGCGGACGGGCCGCCCTCCCGCGCATGGGCGTCCAGGGGGGCGGCGCCCGGGTCCGGGCCCGGGTCCTGTGCTGGTACCGCGGCTGTGGTCCGCTCTTCTCGTACGGGCCCGTTCTTTCTTTCGGGCGATGTCTTGGACGTCTCGGTGCTCATGGAGAGAAACCTAGACGGCATGTAGGTCAGGCCGTGTCCTATTTCGCTGGCAGCCTTGATCCCATGACCGACACCCCGGCACGGCTCCTGTCCCTGCTGTCCCTGCTCCAGACTCCGCGCGAATGGCCCGGCAGCGAGCTGGCGGTCCGGCTCCGGGTGAGCGCCCGGACGATCCGACGCGACATCGAGCGGCTGCGGGACCTCGGGTACCCCGTGGAGGCCACGCTCGGCGCGGAGGGCGGCTACCGGCTGGTGGCGGGGGCGGCGATGCCGCCGCTGCTGCTGGACGACGAGGAGGCGGTGGCGATCGCGGTGGGGCTGCGGGCGGGGGCCGGGCATGCGATCGAGGGGGTCGAGGAGGCCTCCGTACGGGCCCTGGCGAAGCTGGAGCAGGTACTGCCCTCGCGGCTGCGGCGGCGGGTGAGCGCGCTGCAGTCGGCCACGGTCGCGCTGACGCGGGGGGACGGGGCGAGCGTGGACCCGCGGACGCTGACGACGATGGCGTCGGCGGTGGCGGGACCGGAGCGGCTGCGGTTCGCGTACCGGGCGGGCGACGGGGTGCGGTCGCGGCGGGTGGTGGAGCCGTACCGGCTGGTGAGCACGGGGAGCCGGTGGTACCTGATCGCCTACGACCTGGAGCGCGAGGACTGGCGGACCTTCCGGGTGGACCGGGTGGCGGAGCCGTGCGCCACGGGGGCCCGGTTCGCACCGCGGGAGCTGCCGATGGACGCGGAGGAGTTCGTGCGGCGGGGGCTGCGGGGCGGGGGGACGTACGCGGTGGAGGTGACGTTCGCGGCGGTGCCGGAGGCGCTGCCGGACTGGCTCCGGGAGGCGGCGGTTCCGGGGACGGGGCGGTCGGCCGGAGGGTCGGAGGCCGGGTCCCCGGGGGCCGGAGGGTCGGAGGCCGGGGCGGGTACGCGGGTGCGGTTCGAGAGCGGGGACGCGCCGGAGTGGCTGGCGGCCCGGCTGGCCCTGACGGGGGTGCCGTTCACGGTGCACGCACCGGAGGCGCTGGCGGCGGGCGCGCTGGCACTGGGCGCGCGGCTGGCGGGGGCGGCGTAGACAGGGGGGAGCCCCGGCACCTGGGGGGGGTTAGGTGCCGGGGCTCGTCTTGGGGGGCGGCGGCCCGGTCAGGCCACGGCGTCGAAGCCGGTGTCGCGTGCCATCCGCTTCAGCTCCAGGAGCGCGTGCTTCTCGATCTGGCGGATCCGCTCGCGGGTCAGGCCGTGCTGCTTGCCCACTTCAGTCAGCGTACGCTCCCGGCCGTCGTCGATGCCGTAACGCATCTTGATAATCGACGCGGTGCGCTGGTCGAGCTTGCCGAGCAGGTCCTCCAGCTCCTCGCTGCGCAGCAGCGAGAGCACGGACTGCTCGGGCGAGATCGCCGAGGTGTCCTCCAGGAGGTCGCCGAACTGCGTGTCGCCGTCGTCGTCGACCGCCATGTTCAGGCTGACCGGGTCCCGCGCCCAGTCCAGGACGTCGCCGACCCGCTTCTCCGTGGTGTCCAGCTCGGCGGCGATCTCCGCGTGCTCCGGGTCGCGGCCGTTCTCGCGGTTGAACTCGCGCTGGACGCGGCGGATCCGGCCGAGCTCCTCGACCAGGTGGACGGGGAGGCGGATGGTGCGGGACTGGTCGGCGATGGAGCGGGTGATGGCCTGCCGGATCCACCACGTGGCGTACGTGGAGAACTTGAAGCCCTTGGCGTAGTCGAACTTCTCGACGGCGCGGACCAGGCCGGCGTTGCCCTCCTGGACGAGGTCGAGGAGGGGGAGGCCGCTGCGCGGGTAGCGTCGGGCGACGGCCACCACGAGGCGCAGGTTCGAGCGGATGAAGACTTCCTTGGCGCGCTCGCCTTCGGCGGCCAGCGCCTCCAGCTCTTCGCGCGAGGGCGAGCGGCCCCCGCGTTCTATGACGCCGTCGAGGATCTGCCGGGCGTACACGCCCGCCTCGATGATCTGGGAGAGCTCCACTTCCTTGGCTGCGTCGAGCAGCGGGGTGCGCGCGATCTCGTCCAGGTACATGCCGACCAGGTCGCGGTCTGCGATCTCCCCGCCCACGGCGCGGGCGCTGCTCGTGGACTGACGACGGGCGACGGCGCGGGTTGCCATGCGTGCTCCCTTGCGATGAGTGTCGGTCGCGGTGCGGCTGCTGGACGTGCCGTCGGTGCCGGCGGTGCGTCCCCGGACACTCTCCCGAGTGCCCGCTTCCGAAGGAAACAACGACTGGAATCGGGACAGAATTCCCACGTTGCGCCCTCTATTCCGAGATCTTGCAGTATCCTGCCCCGCCGCGAGATGGGACGGGATGCCGACAAAATCCGAAGAGGTGCAGGTCAGGCCCGGAACGCGGGCCGATCTGGAAGGACGCGCGACTCCGGACGGCCAGATCACCCGTGAGACCGCCGTCACATGCGATACGGCCGTATGCATTCCGGAACAGCGCCGCCCGTGGCTGCACTCCCGTCCTGAAGGACGGCCCGGGCCGGGTTCTGGTTGCCTGCACAGGCGATCGAATGACCGCTTACGTGACGCGTCGGGCCTTTCGTCCCACACCGGACAGGAGGCGGCGGACCGGCAGTGACCGCATCATGCGGGACCGCACCCGCAAGACGGCGCGCGTGCGCCCGCACCGGTGTTCCCGTCTACGTCCTCGCCGACGACTTCTGACCGACCCCGACCGGGAGCAGGCCGTGCACGGCGGCGAGGTGCGGACGGCCTACGGCACTGCGGCCACCGTCCCCAGCGGGCCGGCCCAGGGGTTCGCCATCGGGCCGGAGATCACCGGCGGCCCGCGCGCCGGGACTAGCCGAACTGCAGGGAGCGCTTCGAGAGGCCCATCCAGAAGCCGTCCACCGGGTCGCGGCGGCGGGCGAGGTCGCCGGCGGCCTCCGCGGCGCCGAGGGTGACGAACAGCGGGGCGAAGTGTTCCGTACGGGGATGGGCCAGGCGGCCCGACGGGGACTTGGCCTCGAAGTCGAGCAGGGCGTCCAGGTCTCCGGCCGCCAGCGCCTCATGGCCCCACGCGTCGAACTCCGCCGACCATGCGGGGACGCCGGGGCCGGTGTGCCGCAGCGCGGCCAGGTTGTGCGTGAAGAAGCCGCTGCCGACGATGAGGACGCCCTCGTCGCGCAGGGGGGCCAGCTTGCGGCCGATGTCCATCAGGCGGCGCGGGTCCAGGGTCGGCATGGAGACCTGGAGCACCGGTATGTCGGCCTCGGGGAACATCTCCACGAGCGGTACGTACGCCCCGTGGTCGAGGCCGCGGTCGGGGATGTCCTGGACCGGGGTGCCGGGGGCGCGCAGCAGCTTGCGTACGGAGGCGGCGAGCTCCGGGGCGCCGGGGGCCTCGTAGCGGACCTGGTAGTAGTGCTCGGGGAAGCCCCAGAAGTCGTAGACGAGCGGAACCCGCTCGGTGGCGCCGAGGGCGAGCGGGGCCTCTTCCCAGTGCGCGGAGACCATCAGGACCGCCGTCGGGCGGGGCAGGGACGCGGACCAGGCGGCCAGCTCGCCCGGCCAGAGCGGGTCGTCCGCCAGGGGCGGGGCGCCGTGGCTCAGGTAGAGGGCCGGCATGCGCGGACGGGTCGTGCTCACAGGGGTCTCCTCCGTCGTACGGGGCCGCGGAAACAGACTGACCCCGCTTGGTTCAAATTTGAACCAAGCGGGGTTCTCAGTCATTCCCGGAGCGGTGGGCCCGTCAGTGGGCGATCACCGGGACCTTGAACTCGGCGTCCTCGGCGGAGCCGGAACCGGAGGTCACCGGGCCGCCCGCGCCGGGCCGGCCGGTGGTGATCAGGGTGACGGCGATGGCCGAGCTGGCGACCAGGATGCCGACTGCCCACCAGATGGCGGAGGAGTAGCCCTCGACCATGGCCTGCGCCTGGATCAGCTGGGCGGCCGGACCGCCCGCCGCGGCCTCGGCCGCGTGGTCGGTCAGGTAGGCCGTGGTCGCCGAGGCGGCGATGGTGTTCAGCAGGGCGGTGCCGATGGCGCCGCCGACCTGCTGGGAGGTGTTGACCATCGCGGAGGCGACGCCGGCGTCGGCCGGGTTCACCCCGTGCGTGGCCAGGGACATGGCCGGCATGAACGCCGTGCCCATGCCGAGGCCGAGCAGCAGCTGCGCGGGCAGGATGAGCGCCGGGTACGAGGACCCGACCTCCAGCTGGGTCAGCAGCAGCATGCCGGTGGCGGCGACCAGGAAGCCGGGGCCCATCAGCAGGCGCGGCGGGACCCGGGTCATCAGGCGGGCGCCGATCTGGGTGGAGCCCGTGATCATGCCCGCGATCATCGGCAGGAAGGCGAAGCCGGTCTTGACGGGCGAGAAGCCCTTCACGACCTGGAGGTAGTACGTGAGGAAGAGGAACAGGCCGAACATCGAGATGACGGCCAGGCCGAGGGAGAGGTAGACACCGCCGCGGTTGCGCTCCAGCAGGACGCGCAGCGGCAGCAGCGGGGACCGGACCTTGGACTCGGTGAAGACGAAGGACGCCAGCAGCACGGCCGAGCCGATGAACAGGCCGATGGTCAGCGGGTCCGACCAGCCCTCGGACTCGGCGCGGGTGAAGCCGTACACCAGGGCGACGAGGCCGAGCGTGGACAGGACCACGCCGGGGATGTCGAGGGGCGCGCGGTTGCGGGAGCCGGCGGGCTCGCGGATGACGAGCCAGGCGCCCACGGCGGCGACGATCGCGAACGGGATGTTCACGAAGAAGGTCCAGCGCCAGTTGAGGTACTCGGTGAGGACGCCGCCGAGGATCAGGCCGACGGCGCCGCCGCCGCCCGCGATGGCACCGTAGATGCCGAAGGCCTTGGCACGCTCCTTGGCGTCGGTGAACATGACCGCCAGCAGGGAGAGCGCGGCCGGGGCGAGCAGTGCGCCGAAGGCACCCTGGAGCGCGCGGGCACCCAGCATCATGGCCTCGCCGTTGGCGGCGCCGCCGAGCGCGGAGGCCAGGGCGAAGCCGATGAGGCCGACGACGAAGGCGTTCTTGCGGCCCCACTTGTCGGCGATGCGGCCGCCGAAGAGGAGGAGCCCGCCGAAGGCCAGCGCGTACGCGGTGATGACCCACTGGCGGTTGCCGTCCGAGATGCCGAGATCGGTCTGGGCTGAGGGCAGGGCGATGTTCACGATGGTCGCGTCGAGGACGACCATCAGCTGGGCCAGGGCTATGAAGACGAGTGCCTTCCAGCGGCTGGGATCGGCAGGCGGCGCGGGCGCCGCGGCTGTTTTGGACATGGGGGTACCCACTTCACTGTGCGGAATGACTGAAAAAGGCTAGTTCGGGAGCGTGGAGGGCGTCACGTGGTTTTCCGCCTCAGGTCCTCCAGCGTGGCCGCCGAGCCCGGCAGCACGGAGTGGGCCGGAGCGCGCAGTCCGTCGAGGAACAGCTGGATGTGACGGTGGACGAAGCGGTCGACGTCGTGGCAGGCGGTGCCGGGGAGGGGGCGGCTGAGCTGGGAGAGGGCCATCGTCAGATCGCCGACGCCGATGTCCGTGCGGAGCAGGCCGGCGGCCTGGCCGGTGCGCAGCATGGTCTCGACGGCCGCCTCCAAGGCGTCGCGCGCCGCGAGGAGTTCGGGGTGGTCGTGGTCGAAGTCGCCGGCGAGCATCGGGCACAGGGCGCCGATCCGCTCGTCGGCGGCGGCGTGCGTGAAGCGGCAGAGCGCGGCGAAGGCGTCGGGCTCTTCGGCCAGGGAGGCCTCGGCCCGGGCGGTGACGCGGTCCATGACGAACAGGACGACGTGGTGGACCAGGTCGGCCCGGTCGGGGAAGTGCCGGTAGAGGGTGGCGTTGCCGATGCCGGCCCGGCGGGCGACCTCGTCGAAGGGGGCGCCGGGGCCGAACTCGACGAAGACCTCGCGGGCCGCGGTCAGGATGCGCTCGCGGTTGCGGACGGCGTCGGCGCGCGGGCGCGGGACCCCGTCCGCGCGGGGCGTCCGGGGCGCGGCGGGGGCGACGGGCGCGGGCGTGCGGGCCGCGGGGGGCGCGGGGGTGCCGGCGCATCCGGAGGTGTCGGCTCCGGGGCCGGCTCCAATCGTGCACCCGGCCACGACCCCCGGGACGACGGCTGTCGGGGCTTCGGCTGTCGAGGGCAGGGCCGTCGGGGGCGGGGCCGTCGGGGGCGGGGCCGTCGGGGCCGCGGCGGGCGGGGGCAAGGTCGTCCGGGGCGCCAGGGTCGCCGTTGCCGCCGCAGCCGGCCGCGCCGTCGGCGCGTCCAGGGTCACCGTCGCCGGGGCGGGGCGCGGCGCCGGGGCGGTGGTAATGCGCTTCATTCCGGGGCCTCCCTGGCACGGTCACGCGTACGCCCACCAAACGGGGAGCGCGTCCCCACTTCGCGGGACTCACGTACAAACGGGGATCGGGTCCCCACTTATTTCACTCCCCCGCGTGACCTGGGCCACAAGCCGTTCCACGTTCGGCCTCTCCCGACGCGCGGGCGCGCCGCGGCCGTCGGAGGGTGGGCGAACAGAGCGCAGTCCGGACCCGGCCGGCTGCCGCGGACCCGAAGGCGAGCTCCATGCCGCAGACCCGCCACCGGATACGCAGACCACGCCGCACCAGCGCGTTCATCGGCCTCACCGCGCTGGCCCTCGGCGTCACTGCGACCGCGAGCGCGGGGATGTCCAGTCGGAGCCATTCGGCGGCCGGGCCCGTGGCCACCAGCATCGAGTCGGCGCTCGCGCCGTGCCGGATCGCGGGCACGATGGGCGTGCAGATGTCCGAGGGCCTGCCGACCCCGCCCGGGTACTCCCGCTCCACCGGCGAGGTCCGCGCACTGAACCTGATGATCGACTTCCCCGACGCCAAGGGCGAGGGCACGGCGCTGGACCGGCTGGCGGAGTTCTTCCCGCAGACCTCGACCTGGTTCCGCACCAGCTCGTACGGGCGGCTCAGCTACCAGGCCGAGGCCCCGATAAAGAGCTGGCTGCGGATGCCGATGCCGTTCGCCGCGTACGGGATCGAGCGGGGCTCGCCGTACGAGCCGGGCTACCGGCAGCTCGTCGAGCACATCGCGAAGGCCGCCGACTCCGAGGTGGACTTCAGCCGGTACGACCTGGTCAACATCCTGGTCACACCGAACGCCGGGCCGTCCGCCCTGGACACCGTCCTGTCGGTGACCTTCTCGGGCAACGGCGAGGCGCCGGCCGCCGACGGGGTCCCGCTCGCCAACACGTCCTTCGTGTACAGCCGCCAGGACGACGGCTCCGGCACCTACCGGGAGACCGGCTACCGGGTCCTCCCGCACGAGAACGGGCACGTCTTCGGCCTGCCCGACCTGTACACCTCCGACGGCGGCGGCACCGTCGGCCACTGGGACATCATGAGCGAGGACTGGGGGGCCAACAACGACCTGCTGGGCTGGCACAAGTGGAAGCTGGGCTGGCTGGACAGCACGCAGATCAGCTGCGCGGCGAAGTCGGGCGTCAGCGACCACACCCTGTCCCCACTGGCGGTGGAGGGCGGCACGAAGCTGGCGTTCGTCCCGCTGTCCGAGAGCGCCGGGTACGCGGTGGAGGTGCGTACGCAGGCCGGGAACGACGAGGCCGTGTGCAAGCCGGGCGTCCTCATCTACAAGGTGGACTCCGACGTGGACACCGGCCGCGGCCCGGTGACGGTGTCGGACAGCACCACCGCGAGCGGCGGCTGCACCCGGCGGCCCAACGTGCACGCGGAGCTGTCGGACGCGCCGTTCCGGCCGGGCGAGACGTTCACGGACGACAAGGCGGGCATCAGCGTCTCGGTGGTGGGCGAGCTGCGCAACGGGAGCTACCAGGTCCGGATCATCCGCCCCTGAGGCCGCGGGCGGCGACAGGACGGGCGACGCAGTGGGCGCACCGGGCCGTCCGGGCCGACGCGGGTCGGAAGGCCTGTACGGCGGACGCGCCGCACCGGTTGTGCGTCAACAGCCCTGGCTGGTACGGGACATCGCGGGTGTACGGCGTCATCCGGGGTCGGAACACGGGCCGGTCGCGGCGGACCCCGCCAGGCGGCATCGGGCGTGACGCGCGTCACATGCAACGCATCGGGCCGAGCGGACACTACTCGGTGTGGACCAGCACCTGTTCGCGGAAATCTACGAGGCGCACGCCCGGGCGGTGTACGCGCATGCCGTCCGCATGACGTCCGACCGCGCCGGCGCGGAGGACATCGTCTCCCTCACCTTCCTTGAAGCGTGGCGGCTGCGCGACACCCTCGACGGAGTGACGAGCCAGCGGGCGTGGCTGCTCGGGGTCGCCACCAATGTCATACGCAACACCCGCAGGGCCGCGCGGCGGCACGGAGCGGCGATGAACCGCCTGCCCGGGCCGGAGGCCGTTCCGGATCCGGCGGACGCGGTGGTGTCCCGTATCGCGGACACGGCGAGGGCGTCGGCCACGCTGGCCGCCCTGGACCGGCTGCGGCGGGCCGACCGCGAGGTCATCGTCCTGTCCGTGTGGGGCGGCCTCAGTCACGCCGAGGTGGCCGAGGCCTGCGGTACCGGAGAAGCCACCGTCCGCTCCCGGCTGTCACGGGCGCGCAGCCGCCTTCGCAGGCTGACCACGGCCGTCCTGGCCGCGGAGTCGGGCACGCAGTCGGGCACGGAGTCGGCAGCGGGGTCGGCCGTGCCGCAGGCCGCGGGGCGCGTGTCCACGTCCCGCACCGCACGGGAGGGGAACCTGTGAACGCCGCCGATGACGCACGGCTCGCACCGGCCGAAGACGACGGGCTCGTCCAGCGCCTGCCCGGGCTCTCCGACGCGGAACTGCCCTTCGGCGGCCATCGCCGGATCAAGGAGCACCTGATGCGCGAGACGGCGCGGGCCGGGCAGGACTCCCCCCGGCGCTCCAGGCGCCCTCTGGCGCTCTCCCTCGTGGCAGCGGCGGCGGCGTGCGCCGTGGCGGTCGTCCTCGCCCTCGGGGGGAACGGTCCCGGCGAACGGCCCGGAGCCGTCCGGTCCGAGCCCGCGGCCGTACGGCTGCTGGACCGCGTCGCCCTGGCGGCGGCGGCCTCGCCCGTCCCGGCGGTGCGCGACGGGCAGTTCATGTACACGAGGACGGTCGGACACTCCACCTCCCTGACCGAAGTCGAGGGCGGGGGGATGGAAGCGGCCCCCACCGACGAGTCGGCCGAGCGCTGGCTGTCCGTCGACGGTTCGGCCGGCATGGTGGTGCGGACCGCGACCGGAACCGACAGGCACCCGCCGGACGGCCCGCCGAGCCTCAACGGGCCCACCTACCGGTTTCTCGAAACGCTGCCGACCGACACCGACGAGCTGCTGGAGTTGATCTACGCGGACACGCGGCTGAACCACGGATCGGGCTCGGGCTCGACCACCGGACCCGACCAGCAGGCCTTCGTCGCGATCGGTGACCTGCTCCGGACGATCGAGGCACCGCCCGGCCTGAGTGCGGCGCTCTACCGCGCGGCGGCCCGCATCCCCGGTGTCGTCCTGGTTCCCGAGGCGAGGGACGCCACCGGCCGGACCGGTGTCGCGGTCGCCCGCGTCCACCGGGGCGAGCGCACCGAGTGGATCTTCGACGAGGAGAGCCTGCGGCTCCTGGGGGCGCGCACCGTCGTGCTTGAGGACAGCTCCTGGGGCAAGGCCGGAACGGTCGTGACCTCCGTGGCGATCGTCGCGCGGGGCGTCACCGACCGCCCCGGACAGCCGCCGCGGCCCTGACGGCACGTCCGGGCCCCGGACCGGCGCCCACCGCCTCCACGACGAGATCGGCGGCGCCCTGGCCCTCGCGCAGCACCGCATCGGGCTCGGCGAGGACGATCCCGAGGGCGCCGCCGCCCACCTGGCCGCGGCGAAGCGGGCCCTGGACGAGGCCGCCCGCGAGAACCGGACCCTGATCGGCTCGCTGCACCGGAGCTCCCGCACTCCGCCGATCCGCGAGTCGCTGCTGCGCTGGCTCGCCGACGCGGCGCCGCACGCCCCGGTCACCGTGAAGGTGACGGGCGACGAGACCGCGGCCTGCGAACGCTGGCGCCGCGAGCTGTCGTTCGTCCTGCGCGAGGCGGTGCGCAACTGCCTGGCGCACGCCGGGGCCGAGCGGATCGAGGTCACCGTACGGACCACGCGGCGCTGGATGTACGCCCGGGTCCAGGACGACGGCGCCGGCTTCGCCGTGGAAGCCGGCCCGGGCCGCACCCAGCGGGAGCCGGGTACCGGAAACGGCCTGCGGTCGATGCGGGGCCGCATCGAGGACCTGGGCGGGCGGCTGCGCGTCGAGAGCGCCGTGGGCGAGGGCACGCGCGTGGAGATCCGCCTCCCGTTCGGCACCCGCGGGTAGCCCGGGCCGCCGCGGAACCGCCGCGGCCTCAGAGGCTGCGGGCGGTGATGTCGCCGTGGGCGGTGGTGGCGCGGATGGTGAGGGCGGGGATGCCGTCGGCGTTGCCGAGGGCGTTGTGGATGCGGCCGTGGGCGGTGCCGGCGTCGAGGGAGGCGGAGACTCCGCGGGCGGCGCCGACCGTGATCCCGCCGGACTGGGTGGTCAGTTCGACGGCGCCGTGGACGGCTTCGGTGATGTGGATGTCGCCCTGCTGGGTGCTGATCTCGGCGGGGCCGCCGAGGCGGCCGACGGCGATGTCGCCGGCGAGGAGGGTGAGGCGGGCGGCCGCGGTCTCGTCGAGCTTGACGGAGCCGTGGGCGCCTTCGAAGGCGACGTCGCCGAGGCGTCCGACGCCGCGGAACTCCGCGCTGGCCGCCTTCGCCTCGACGCGGGAGCCGGCGGGGACCCGGACGGTCACCTCGACGGAGCCGGAGTTGCCCACGATCCGGTTCTTCGCCGGTACGGTCCCGATCCGCAGGACGCCGTCGGCGTACGCGACGGTGGTCTGCTCGGCGGCCTTCACGTCGCGGGTCTTGGCGGCGTCCGCGGGCAGCACCTCGACCGTGGTGTCGGCCCGGTCGGCGGCGATGAACCGCACGCGCCCGGCAGGGATGTCGAGGACGGCGGTGACGGGGGCGGTGGTGTCGAACGTCTGCATGCTGCGCACCTGCCTGCTCGTTGTTTCTGACATCGCAAACGCTACGTTGCATTCAAGCTCCTCTCAATGCACGCATTGCAAGCCAACCTCATAATCCCAGCTCAACCCCGGCATTTCATTGCAATGACGCTGCGCACGAATGCAACAGCCACCCACACCACGTTGCAATGAGTCGACGGTGAACGCTACAGTGGAGGCATCGGGGACGCACTTAGGGAGATCACGGTGCCGGGAGGCAGACTCACCCAGCAGGAACGCCAACAGATCGCGCTGGGGGTGGCCGACGGCCTCGCCTACGCGGAGATCGCCAGACGCCTCGACCGCCCCACCTCGACGGTCACGCGCGAGGTGATGCGCAACGGCGGCCCCAGCGCCTACCGCGCCGACCTCGCCCACCGCGCCACCGAGCGCCGCGCCCACCGGCGTACGCAAGCCCCGCCCCGCGACCCGCAGGCACCCCCGCAGCCCCACGGACGCGACGCCGATGCCGTGCGCGCGTACGAGGACAAGCTCACCACCGTCCTCATGGAGGCGGGCACGCCCAAGATGATGGCCCGCGTCCTGACCTGCCTCTACACCACCGACGCGGGCAGCCTCACCGCGTCCGAACTGGTCGGGCGCCTCCAGGTCAGCCCGGCGTCCATCTCCAAGGCGGTGGCGTTCCTGGAGGGCCAGGGCCTCGTCCGCCGGGAACGCGCCGAGGGCCGGCGCGAGCGTTACGTGGTCGATGACGACGTCTGGTACCAGGCGATGATCGCCAGCGCCCGGGCCAACGCCCGGATCATCGAGACCGCGCAGCAGGGCGTCGGCATCCTCGGCCCCGACACCCCCGCCGCCGGCCGCCTGGAGAACATCGCCCGCTTCCTCGACTTCGTCTCCGAAGGCATCGTCCGCGCCGCGGAGCAGGCCCGCGACGTCCTCCACACGAAACCCGGGACACCCCCCGACGACGCCGCTCCGCCCGCCTGACCCGACCCCGCCGCGCACCCGCCCGACGACGCCGTTCCGGCGGCGACAACCGAGCCGCGGCGCCCCGCCCCCATCCGCTACGCTGTCCCTGAGCTGCCCCAGCGGCAGCCCCCGCCTTCGTTCGCCTTCGTGGGGCTTGACGGAAACCCCAAACGCCCAGGTCAGAGGCATGCTGCGGAAGCTGCCGAAAACGCTCCGTTCCCCTTCTCGGAACGCTCAGCGCATCGCTGCAGCTCAGAAGCCCACCCCAGGCCGGAGATGAGATCGTCCTGGATCGCCCGTTGCGCGACGCGCGCCGGGCTTGAAAGCATTGACGTCTTCAGGGGATCCCGCACGATCCGAGCACGTGGGCTCAGGCCGCCCGTGTCAGGCAGGTCAGAGCTGCGAAAACCGGCTCACATTGCTCCTACCTCGCCTGCCCAAGCATGATCAAATGGCGTCATGGTGTGGGATGAGTGGGAAAAGGCGAAGGGCGATGTGGCCGGCGCGAGCCAGGTGTCGACGCGCCTCAACCAGCTGGCCAGCGGACCTGGCGGCGGTCAGAACAGCCTGGTCGTACACCAGGATGACCTGGGCGAAGTGGGGCACGAGGCGTTCCTGCTGCATGGGCAACTGCAGAAGCAGGCCGACATCGCCGGCGCCGGTGCCGACGGTTCAGGAAGCGGCTCCACGATGCAGGCCGCAGCATCTTTGAAGACGGCCGGCTTCTCACTCGGCGGCGAGCTGGAGACCACCGTGAGCGTGTGGACCTCTCAAGTGAAGACGGTCCTGCAGGCATGCGCCCACATCTCGAACCACCTGGACTACTCCAAGAAGGCGCACGCCGCGGACGACGAGGCCATCGCGGCCTCGCTCCGCAACCGCGACGGCTCGGCCGTGTCCGTCTCCCGTATCGACGAGTACCTCAAGTAGGGAGCACGGCATGGACTACTCGGACCTCATGGAACTGGACCTCACGAAGTTGGGATCCGCCGTTCAGGACTGGAAGCGCACGGCCGACGCTCTGCAGAGCCTGGGGGGACAGGCGCGCGACGGGGCAAAGGCCAAAGCCGAGAAGGCTCGCTGGGAAGGCGTGAACGCCGGTGTGACCCGCGCCTTCGTCGGCAAGACGGTCAAGGAGATAGAGGACCTCCACACGGAAGCCAAGAGCATCTTCAGCGTCCTCCAGGACGCCCACTCCGAACTGGTGGCCATCCAGCAGCAGGCGAAGAACGTGACCGCCGACGCCAAGGAGGCAGGCTTCAACGTCCGTGTGGGGCAAGGCGGAGCGGTGACGATCGAGGATGCCTTGGTCTGCGAGGTGGACGGTCCCGGCCAGCGCAAGCAGGACCTCATGCGCTGGTACGCCGACACCCTGAGCGGAGTGGTGAGCCATGCGGCCGAGGTCGATGCCGCTGCCGTACGCGCTTTGCGCGGCAGCCACGGCGCGGATCCGCACAACGCCGGCCATGCGACGTACACCTCCCTCGACCAGGAGATGCTCCCGCGAGCACTGAAACTGGCCGGGCTCGGCGAGGAGGCCGACACCAAACAGCGGAAGGAGCTGCAGCGGCTCTGGCAGTCACTCGGGCCCGAGGCTCGGGCCCAGCTGTGGACCCAGCACCGGGACGACCTTCTTGCTGCCGGCCTGCTTCGGCCTCAGGTCAAGCAGGTCGCCGCGGACGACGGCGCCGGCCCGTACGACCTCAAATCGCCAGGAATATCGGACTACTGGAAAGAGATCCAGGCCAACGGCATCTCGAACTCCGGCGACTTCATGGGCAAGACCGACGCGGCCCGACACATGGATCACTACCTCAACGGCAGCGGCAAGACGCTCGATCTGGACGTCGACCGCATGCTGGCCGACGACCCGGCGCTCCGGGACGAGGTGGCACGGATCCGGGCCGCAGAGCAGGACGAGTGGCGGCAGCAGGCACTGGAAGCGTTCGAGAAGTCAGGCGGCAAGCCCGTCGCCATCCCCGTGGAATCCAGCAGTAGTGGATACGAGCACGAAAAGGGGCCGGACGGCACGAACAACTGGTACCTGGCCGTAGGCAGCGGCATGACCAACACGACCGGGGTGGTCACCGCCGTCCCCGGACCCGACGGGAAGCCGCAGGTCAGCATCGACTACCAGGTCAACGTGTGGGACCGGTACAACTGGGACCCGGGCAAGGCCACGCCGATCGGACCGACCACTGTCACCGACGCCGACATGGCTCGTATGCACACAACAGGACTGGCCAGGGAGTTCGACATGCGAGGAAGCAGCTCGGTACAGCAGCACGATCTGTCGGCAGGAGGGTCCTGGCCCGCACCCGAGGACACCGGGCGGGACGGCACCCGCACGGACATCGGCCGTAACTCGGCCGCCCGATGATCCGCGCGCGACGCCCAGGGCGCGCCCCGGCGCTTGCCATGGCGACGGTGCTGCTCGGCGCCCTCGCCGCCGGATGCTCCGGGGCGTCCGGCGGTAGCGGCAGGGAAGGCGGCCGCTCGGCGGACCCGGGGACGTCCGACTGGGTCGAGGGGGCCACCGCTGAGTCCATCGCCCGGACCCTGCACGTGGAGGTCCCCTCTGCAGCGACTCAAACCGCGGCGGCGCACCGCAGGGGGTTCCAGGACGACGGGTTGATCCTGTCCTTCGTCCTGCCTGCGGAAGCTGTGGAGCCCTTCCTCACCCAGCTGAAGCCGGAGCAGCCCCTCAGACTGCGCGAGCAGCCCTTTGCCGCCGAGGCGACACCAGCCACGCCGTTCGCCCGCCTGGGGCTGCCGGAACCGGATTCGCTTCCCAAGGTCAGGGAGGGGCAGGTGTGCGCTCCCTGCAAGGGCGACCTGAACTGGCTCAAGGTCGCGGTGGCGCAGATCGACGAACGGAGCAGCCGCGTCTACCTGAGAGGGGTCGACTGACGCCCGAAAAAGCTGCGGTGCGGTCTGACACCCAGCCGTCCGCGGAGACAGCGGCATTGCAAGCACACGTCAACCGGTCGCGCCCCGGCAGGGGGAAGGTCGGTCCAGTCGCCTTCGCCGCCAGGGCGCTGGCCCATCAGAACCCCCAGGCCCCGCGCCCCCGGCAATGCATGCGACCACTCCCAGCACAATCCAGGCAGCTCACATCACGCAAGCGATGTCTGGCACTCCTCGCACCGCCTGATCGCCTGCCGTGTGATGTTTCCCTCGGTCGCGGTCGCCGGATGGCTACTGCTCAACCGGTGCCACAGCCCGGCCGGAGGTGTGGGGATCCATCCCCAGCGCGGGGCAGTCACCAGTTCCTCGGTCAGATGGGTGCAGGCCCCGGGAATGTGCGCGTACTGCGTCGGTGAGATCAGAATCGTGTCCGCAGGGAAACGTCGCCACTCCTGCCGGGGCGAGGGCGCTGGGCGGGCTTTTGGCGCGGATCCGTCGGGCGGGCACGCACAGCCCAGTCCGATGATGAAGTCGCAGCGCTCGCAACGCCATTCCTTCACGGCCCCGCCCCACCCTCACGTCGTACCGGTGTCCACACGGTAGACGATCTTCCCGTCGAACTCCGCGAACCCCAGCGACTTGTAGAAGGCGCGCGCGCCGGGGTTGTCGTGGTCCGTCATCCACTCGACCCGACTGCATCCGGGACGAGCGGCGGCCAGGGTACGGAGCTCGTCCATGAGGCGGGCGCCGACGCCCTGGCGGCGGAGGGTGCCGCGGACATAGAGCTCTTTCAGGAAGAGAGAGTGGGAGGAGCCGGCCGCCGGCCAGAGGAAGGAGTAGGCGGCGAGCCCGACGAGATCACCAGCCTCGTCCTCGACCAAGAGAGCGGACGCCAACGGCGGGGAGCCGAAGAGCGCCTCCTCCACCTGGGAGCGGCGCTCCTCGAGTGGCTGGATCTCGGTCGATCCGTAGAACCGTTCGATCTCCTCGATCAGATCGGCCACTGCCACAGTGTCGCGCCTTTCGGCGGGGCGGATCGTCACGGTCATCGACATCTCCTGTCGCTCTTTCATCGCTTCACTCGTTCGTTTCAATACGTGATCCTGGCGTGGCGGCACGGCTCGTGGCTACGGGGGCGTCAGTGCCTGAGGAGCCCAGCCGTGCTGGCGCAGGGAGCCCTGAACATGCCGGATGAGGTACTCCAGATCCGCGCAGTAGACCGAGGGGTTTCGGTAGCCGCGGTCGGTGCTGAAGCGGTGCGGTAGATAGCCCCCACCGCACACCTCCACCAGAGGACAGCTCTGGCACTGATCGGCGAGCGCGGCCTTCCCGTTCTGCCGGTGCAGGAGCTTCGGATGGTGAAGGACCTCATTGAAGGACTGGCTGAAGACGTCGCATCCCAGCCAGGAGGCGCCTTCCTCGACGGACCGCAGGGTGTCCACGCCCTCGATCGTGCCGTCCGACTCGATCACGATGCTCGTCGGCGGGGCCAGACCGAGGGACTCCACCGAACCATGCACTCCGGAGCTCAGCGCCACGATGTCCTCCAGCATCCGCACGCTGTGCCGCTGATCCGGCCGGGCGAGCCAAGCGTCGTAGACGCGGCTCATCCACAACCCGTACTCGGGCACACTCGGGTCGTCGCGATGCGGCGGCTCGTCGTGCGTCCCGTGCGGCAGGCCGAAGTCGATCACAGGCGGCTCGAACGACGCCAGGTAGTCGTGGACCTCGACCGGGTCGTTGGCCAGGTCGACGACGGCGAGCAGCCCTGCAAACAGGTGCGGCCGGGAACGCAGGAGTTCGATACCTCGTACGGCCGAGGCGGCGCTCGATCGCGAGGCGTGTGTCAGCCGATGCCGGTCATTCGCAGTCGGCGGTCCGTCGAGGCTGACGCCCACGACGACCTCGTACCGCTCGAAGAGGTCCAGCCACGGCTCCGTGAGGAGCGTCCCGTTGGTCTGAAGCTCGAAACGGACCGCCACACCGGCCGGAACACCCTCCCGTACGGCGCCGAGCAGGTCTGCCATGTGCCGGAGGCCGGCGAGCAACGGCTCACCGCCGTGCAGTACGACGTGCACACCCCGATGGCCGTGTGCCGCAGCGTGCTCACCGATCCGCCGCCCCGCAGCCTGGGCCACGTCCGCACTCATCCGGGCAGGCAGATGCCGCCACGCCTGGTCAGCGGAGTTGAAGACGTAGCAGTAGTCGCAGTCGATGTTGCAGCGATTGGCAACCTTGAGGATGAACGACCGAAAGGGGGCGACGTCCGCGCGCGGTGTCATCGAGCGGAACGACTCAAAGAGGCCAGGTCCAGATCAGCGATGCCTGGTGACCACCCTCGCCGGCGTGGTTTGACGCCGTCTGCTCGGCCGCCAGCCGCTGCCGTACGCGGACGGCGACACGATCCAGGACGGCCGAACCGTTGATGGACTCCGCGACGACGGGCGCCGGAGCATGCGGTGCGGGAACGGGCGTACGTGACGGCATTCGACGCTCCTCGGGGCAGTGCAACGGCGATTGAGGTGGCAGACCAGCCCGCAAGGTAGCAGCGCCGCTACCCTCGGCGACATATCGAATCCGGCCACGTGCCCCGCTACTCGGCCTGCGACGCAATGAGCCGCTCGACGACATCTGCCGCCCCGCCGATGCCCAACCGTCGGTACACATCGCGCGCTTCACGCAGCGCCCCTTCGCCCCGCGCCCGTTCGCCGGCCGTCCAGTCGCAACGGCCGATCCCCTCCAAAGCCCGTGCCTCTTCAAGCGGGCAGCGGATGTCGCGGGCCAGCCCCAGCGCCTGCTCGAAGAGTCCGCGGGCGGCAGCCCAGTCACCGGAGGAATGCAGCAGCGTCCCCCAGTGGTTCAGGACCTCCGCCTCACCGCACCGGTCGCCGAGCTCTCGGAGGATGTCCAGACTCCGCCGGAACAACTCGACGGCACCGTCCCGCTCGCCGGCGACCCCGCGCGCCGCACCCAGCTCGCCCAGAGCGGCGGCTTCGCCACCACGGCTGCCGAGATCGCGGTACGAGCCCAGGGCGTCGTCCAACAGACGGATCGCCTCCGTGACGTTCCCGTCCATGCGGTCCAGTACCCCGAGGTGGCGAACGCTGTTCGTGCGGCCGAACCGTTCGCCGAGCTCGGTGAAGTACTCCAGTGCCTGGGTGTGAGCCTCCCGCGCTCCGGTGGGATCGCCGGTCAGGCGCCGTACGACTCCGAGCTCGTTGAGGGCGTATGCCTGGTGGACCCGGTCGTCGAGTTCCTGGTAGATGTCGAATGCCTCACGGTGGCGCTGCCCAGCCAGCTGATACTCGCCCAGGAGACTGTGCACGACGCCAAGGTCCCGCAGTGAGTTGGCCTCTCCGTACCGGTCGCCCAGCTCCCGGTAGATCGCCAGCGCTTCGGTCTGTGCCGCCACCGCTGTGTCGAGCTGGCTGGCCTGCCGGCGCACCATGCCGAGGTCCGCGAGCGCGTTCGCCTGGCCGAGACGGTCGCCGACTTCCCGATAGAGCGCGAGGGCCTCGGTCTGCGCCTGGGCAGAGGCATCGTTGTCCGCGGTCATGTACCAGACGATGCCCACCTGGTTCAGAGCGTCAGCCTTGCCTCGCTTCTCGCCGACCGCCTCGTACTCCGTCACCGCTTCGTTCAGTGCCTCAATGGCCTCGGGGTAGGCCGCCATGAAGCGCCGGACGACTCCGAGCTCGGCCAGCGCGTTGGCCAGCGCCCGCCGGTCGCCGGTGTGCCGGGCGGCCTCGGCGGCGGTCCGGTGGAGGCCTACGGCTTGGTCCCAGGGCCCGGCCTGCCGCAGGAAGGGCGCCATCGCCGCAGCCATGTGGATCACCAACTCGTGCAGCGCGAGGTCGTTCGCCCTTCGGATGCAAGCCAGAACGTTGGCCCGCTCGTCCTCCAGCCAGCCCAGAGCCGCCGTACGTGAATCGATGGGCGGGGTCTCGACCTGGGCGGCGCCGTCCGGAGAATTCGGTGTGGACGCGCCGCTGCGGGCAATGTGTCTGTTCGCGACAGCGAGGGCGGCCAAGTAGTAGGAGCACACGCGCTGAACGGCATGAACAGGGGTCATGCTGCCTCCCTCGTCGGCGAGACCGCGGGCATAGTCGCGTAGGAGGTCGTGAAGCCGGAACCGGCTTCCCGGGTGTTCCTCGATCAGATGGGCGTCGTAGAGCGTGTCGAGTCCCTCGCGTGCCGCCGCCACCGAGACCGAGCCGAGCGCGGCCCCGGAGAAGGCATCGAGCTCGGTTCCAGGGTAGAGGCCGAGACACCGGAAGAAGTGCTGCCGCTCAGGTGTCAGGTCCTGGTAGGACAGACTGAACGTCGCGGCGACCGCGCGCTCACCAGCTCGGAGCTCTCCCAGCCGGTCCCCGGCAGTAACCAGACGCGCGCGGAGATCCTCGGCGCTCCACGACGGGCGATGGCGCAGCCGCGCGGCGAGCAACGACACCCCGAGTGGCAGGTATCCACACAGCTCCACCAACTGCTCGAGGACGGACCGATCGAGCGACTCCACCGATCGCCCGCTGAGGCGTACGAACAGGTCGACCGCATGCTCCGCCGGCAACGCCTCCACTGGCAGGACCACCTCCTCGTACGCAGCCAACCGCTTCCGGCTCGTCACCAGCACGAGACAGTCGCTCCCGCCGGGGAGCAGGGGCTCCAGCTGGCGATAGCTGGACGCGTTGTCGAGGATGAGCAGTGCCTTCTTGTTCGCGAGCTGGCTCCGCCACATGGCCGCCCTCGCCTCGGTGACCGCACCCAGGTCGTCGCCGACAGGGATCCGCTGCGCCGGCACTCCGGTCGCCGCCAGCAACGATGCGAGCGCTTCCGTGGCCTGTACGGGGGGCCTTCCTGTCGTGTGCCCGTTGAGATTCACGAAGAGCTGGCCGTCCGGGAACCGCTCCGACAGCACATGTCCTGCGTGTACGGCGAACGTCGTCTTCCCGACTCCTGGCATTCCATCGATCACATGCACAGGCAGCGCCTCGCCGCTCTCCTGCGAGTTCCGTACGGACCGCACCAGCGCCTCGAGCTCGGCGGTCCGGTCGGTGAACGCGGTGGTGTCGCGCGGCAGGGACCGCAGCACGAGGGCAGCACCCGGAGGTACCGCCCCTTCCTGTGGCTGAGGCGTCGGCGCAGCGCGGCGTTCCGGCGCCCCCGACTCCGATAGCGCGGCAAGCAGCACCGCCAGCCCGACCATGGCCCCGCCGAGCAAAGCGAACGAGAACCAGCCATGCCGCTGCAACCACCCCAGCCACCCGGGCCACTGCGACTCGGACACGGCGTTGGTGACGAGCCCCACGAGCATGGTCGTAACGGCTCCGCCGGCGGCCACGACGGCGACGGAAATCCCCCGCCGGAGCCTCATACGTGGGTCGTCTTGACGGAGCAGGGAGTGGTCCGTTCGGGCTGGCCGCCTGTGGCGCGGCACAGCTTTCCAGCTGTAGCTCTGGTCACGAACGCAACCCCCGAATCCGACGCCCTATCGCGCATAAGCGGACCAGCTCTCACGGACCCTGGTCAAGGTCAGCTCCCCGCCACACACCGGCTCGTATCAGCCAACCTGTGCGTGCCTTCTAAGTCGGGCGCGCCGACGCCCCTTTCACGGAGCCGGCCAGATGACCAGGTGAACGTGCTGCTGATCGCCAGCGGAGAGTGATCCTCGGCAATGGGTGTGTAGTCAGCCCTGGTAGCGTCGCCAAACGCTTGATCACGGGCGCCCCTGAGGGGCCACAGGCGTCTGACCCGCTCGACTTCACTCCCAACCCCGCGGAATCACCTGCTTCTGCTTCGCCTGCTCCAGCAGGCGCAGGCGAGAACTGAACGACGGCTACTGGTGATTGCTCACCCCGGAGGAGCCGAAGGCCGTGTGCGCGTTCTCGCCGCCCCAGCCGGTCGGGCTGCGCCAGATGACATTGACACGGAAGACGTCGCGAATCGTGTCTACAGACCAGTCTTCGGCAGGCGGTTCGGAGAGGACAAGGTAGAGACCGTCGGCCGGCGCGGGCAGCGTGTGGTTGATCTCGAGCAGGCGGGTCGCGCCCGATCGCAGGTCCACATAGGTGGAGCAGCCTGCGCCCAGGGCCTCGTAGAGGAAAAGACCGTGCTGGGTGACGCAGCTGACGTCGACGACCGAGGAGTCGGCCGGCTGGAGGTCCGCCCAGAGAAGTGATGCCTTCAGCGCATGACGGACCGCCTCGTGCTTCTTGCACGTACGGTCGGCCCCGGCAGCCGCTTCCAGCGCGCGGAGGAAACCATCCTTCGTGGTCGCAGCCGGTGTTGCGGCGGCGGTGTCCGCGGTGGTCATCTGCACCTCTTCCTTCTGGTCTGGTTGCTTCGGGGCGACGGGGATCGCGCCGTCAGAGTTCGACTTCGTCGCCATGCTGAAGCGCTCCTGGAGCTCTTGCCGTGCTTCAGCGAGGGGCCCTGCCCAGCCGGAAGCATCCAGCCCCTCCGCGAACCGACCTGCGTCGAAAGTGCCCTCCTTGAGCGCACGGTTGGTCGTCGCGGCAAGGTCTCGAAGAACTCCGAGTCGCTCTCTGTCCGGATCACCGAACAGGTGAAACACGTCGACCCAGTCAGCCTGGTCCCGACGAAGGATGCGGTTGGCCATGCCCTGGAGTTCGGAGAGGCGGCCGCGGGCCTCGGGAACGTCGCCGTCGCTGCCGGTCAGCTCTCCCAGCACATCCAGCGCCGCGAGATAGCGCCCCGCCATCCGCTCCGAGACGGGCGACCGGCCACGCTGATCGGCGGTGAGCACCGTCTGACTCGTGTCGTTCGCGAACACCCAGCAGTCCAGCTCGTCACCCCGGCGCGGGGGAACCGAGCCCTGGCGGACGGTGAGCACGAGCGGCCGACCGATCACCGGAGACAGCGGCCTGACCTTGTACCGACCGCCAGAGACGTGGCCCACGACCTCGACCCGGACATCGCTGCCGATCCGGGGAAGGCTTTCCGCCGCGCCCGCCGGCCGGACGTCCGGTGCCGCGGGTTCGGCGTCGTCCGCGGAGGAGGTGAGCGCCTCCGGCAACGCGGCGGTGTGCAGGACCGTCAGGCTCTGGGTGCTGCGGGTGAGGGCCACGTACAGCTGACGCAGCCCGGCCGGACCACGGTCGGCGATCGTCGCGGGCTCGACGACCAGGACGTGGTCGTACTCCATTCCCTTGGCCTGCGCGGCAGCCAGTACGGACACGGCATCGCGATCACGCTCGGCGATGTCGCCACGCTCGTGGATCCGGTGGCTGATGGCGTCCAGCCAGTCGGAGTCGTCGGGGACGATGACGGCAACGGAGCGGGGGTTGTTGCCATCGCTGGTGCGCACCAGTCGTGCCACGTGGGCGACGGTGTCGTCGAGCAGCTTCCATGGTTCGGTCGCCACGGTCCGCACGGCGTCCACGCCCGCCTCACGGACAGCCTGTGGATAAGGCAGGGACGGGGCGACCACTCGAGCGAGAGGGGCGACGAACTCCATGATCTCGGCGGGGACGCGGTAGCTGGTAGTGAGCTGAGCCACGCTCCAGTCGCCGTGGTCGGAAAGGAGTGCGCCGAGCAGGTCCCAGCTCGTCGGGATGTGGGCGCCCGTCGCCTGCGCGAGGTCGCCCAGGACGGTCATGGAGCCGCCCACGGCACAGCGCCGCCGCAGGGAGCGGGCCTGCATGGGCGTGAGGTCCTGGGCCTCGTCGACAACGATGTGGCCGTATCGCGGTGGGGTCTCGCCGCTGATCAGCACGCGAAGCTCTTCGAGGCAGACGTGGTCGTCGAGGGTCCACGGATCGGCGTCGGCGCTGGCAGCGCGGGCCCGCAACACGGCTGCCTGCTCGTCCTCGTCGAGGATGCCGTCGGCGCAGTCCCGCAGGAGGTCGGCCGAGTCGTAGAGGCTACGCAGGGCCTCCCGGGGGCCGGGGGACGGCCAGACACGTTCGACGAGGCGCTCGACCCGGCGGTTGCGTTCCAGGTCGCGGCGGATCGTGCCGGCCTGTCCGCGGCGCGGTGCGACATCGGCGAGCTCTTGGAGAAGCCGGTCGACGAACAGGCCGCGGAAGCGGTCCCGCCGCTCCCGGAAGGGCCCGCCGCCGGCGTGAGCCTGGTCGAGGAGGGCGAGGACCTCGGACTTCGGCACGCGGAGGGTCGTACTGCCGGCGGTGACGACGACCCCGGGCTCGTCGCCCTCGTAGGAGGGGGCGACGGTGAGGGCGTCCAGGGCCTCGGGACGGTAGTCGCTCTCGACCCGGCGCCGCAGTACGGCCGCCATGCCTTCCCCTGACTTCGCCAGACGCGCCTTCGGGGAGTCCACACCGAGGGTCTCGCCCTCCCACAGGCGGTCCAGCTGGACGGCGTTGACGTCCCGGGTGCCGAGGGTGGGGAGGACCTGGCCGACGTAGTCGAGGAACCGTTGGTGAGGGCCGATGACGAGGATGTCCTGGGCCGTGAAGTGCTCGTTGTTGACGAGCCAGGTCACCCGGTGGAGACCGACCGCCGACTTGCCGGTACCGGGGCCGCCCTGCACGACGAGGATGTCCGAGGGCGAGCCGGTGACCAGCGCCATCTGGTCACGGCGGATGGTCTCGACGATGTCCCTCATCCGGCCGCCGCGCGACCGCTGGAGCTCCCGCAGGAGGAAGTCGTCCGGCTGGGGTGCCTTCAGCCGCTGCCGTCGTACGACATCGCCGAGGGTGGGGGCCGACGTACGCTCCGGGGCGGGGGACGCGTCCGCCTCCTCCGCCATGCTGTCGTCGGCGGCCTGGCGGGGCGCCGGTACGTCGGCGGACTCGGGTACGCCGACGGGCTCGGGTACGGGTACGGGAGCGGGTGCCGCCGGGAAGATCTCGTCGAAGTAGCCCTCGACGATGCGCTCTACGCAGCGGAGCTGCCGGCGCAGGACCACCTCGCCCGGGCTCTCGGGCCGGGTCTCGATCCAGGTCTTCGCCTGGGGGCTGGTCCACGGCAGCACCACCAGCTCGTGCGAGGCGTCGTGCACGCTGCGGCGCCCGATGTACCACGGTCGGGGCTCTCCGCCCGGGTCCTCCGGGGCGTCGACGCGGGAGAAGACCAGCGCCTCGTCGCCCAGTCCTCCGTAGGCCTCGGCCCGCGCCTCCGCTTCGGCCCGGTTGGCGATCCCGTCCTTGCCGCTCGCCGAGGCGGTGGCCGCCGAGGTGCCGCTCAGTTCGGCCAGTTTCGTGGTGTAGCAGTCATACGCGTGGTCCACCGCCCGCTGCTCGCCGGCGAGGGTCTCGTCCCGAGTGGTGGTGCTCATGTGCGTCCTCCCTGCGGTGCCGGGGGACACCGCCACGGGCATGTGCCCGTACCCCGTGAAACAACTATCAGAAAACGGACGGTGACGAACGATCAGTTGCCGAGTTCCCGGACGAGACCGCCGGCCTCGGCCCGCCAGACCCGCACCTGGTCGTACGTGGGTCCGAGCTCGTACAGGTGGTAGTGGCACCCCAGACTCAGCTGGGACCAGAGGGCCTTCGCCCGCCGGGCCGTTTCGGCCGGCGCGACGGAGTGCAGGAGGAGCAGCTTGGCGCGCCCCGTGGTGCGGGGCAGACCGGGCATCACGGCGTCCAGCACCCGGTCGACGCAGAGCTCCAGCGCGGTCCGCAGCGCGAGGCAGGCGCCGCGATGCCGGCCGGCGGTGGTGGCGTCGGCGAGTTCGCCGTCGAGGAGGCGGTCGGCCGTCAGCAGCAGGCCTTCGACGGACGCGGGAACAGGGGTGGTCATGCGGTCACCTCCGGCTTGCGGATCTTCTGCGCCAGGTTCTCCACGTCCGAGACGAAGCGGTGCGGGTCGGGGATCGAGGCGCCGCTGGAGTGGGACCCCTTCTGGCACTGCTGGATCAGCGACCATGCCGGGCTTCCGTAGCGGCGAAGCACCTCCCCCGTGACGCCGGCACCGCGCGTCACGTCGCCGAAGAGGGCGAAGGCCGCGACCTCCTGGAACCTTTCCGCGCTGTCGATCGCGGTCTGAAGGTCGTGCTCCGAGCCGCCAGTGCGGTGGTGGCGGATCCAGGCGGCCTCCAGGAACGCGTTCTCAAGGGCGATCCGGCACAGGCCGGGCAGCACGTGGCTGTACGTCTCGGGGGGAAGCCCCGGAGTGGCGGCGATGGCCCGGGCGTCGCCGATGGCCTGCGCGACCGGGTCGTCGACGCAGTCGACCTTCACCCGGGACCCCTCGCCACGCGTCACCTGGAAGACCGTGACCGGCAGCTCCTGGTCGGTGAACGCCTTCTGCAGACGGGGGTCGTGGGTGAAGACGAGGATCTGCCGGTGCCGCCCCATCTCGTGCAGCACCTGGGCGAGTCCGTGCACCTTGGTCGGGTCCATGGACTGCACGGGGTCGTCGATGACGAGGAAGCCGAACGGGCTGTCCGCGGTCGTGGCCCTCGGCAGGAAGAGGGAGAGCGCGAGGGAGTGCAGCTCCCCCTGGCTCATGACGTCGAGCGCGGGGGCGTCCTGGCCGTCGACGGAGGCCGCCATGACGAGCTTGCGGACGTTCGCCTTCTCGCTGCCCTTCAGGCTCACGGCAGTGAGGTCGACATTGCTCTCCTGCCGCAGGCGCTCCCAGATGGCCTGCGTGGCGACGGTGAAGCGCTCCATGCGCTGCTCCCGCAGCTCGGTGGAGAGGTCCTTGAGCCACTTCACCGCCTTGCGGAGGTCGCCCAGGAGAGGCTTGTCCCGCTCGGTCTCGCGCGCCTTGTCCGCCCAGGCGGCGAGCCGGGCGACGAGCGCACGCCACCGCTCGTCGCGCTCCTCCAGCTCGTGGGCCGCGTGCCTCCTGACGGTGTCGCAGGCGTCGACGAGGACCGTGGCGGCTTCTTCGGCGCTCCTGGCGAGCTCGGCGGGGTCGGTGATCTGCCGGCAGTCGGTCCACACCTGCCACGGGGCGGCCAGTGCAACGGGGATCCGCCGGGGGTTCTCGATGAGGTTCTGGAGGTTCCGCTTGCCGGTCCGGACGGCGGCGTGCCCGTCCTCGGCGATCTTCGCCTCGTGGCGCAGCTCCGCCACCTGTCGGGAGGCGCGGTCGTACCACTCCCGTCCGAGGACCCGTTCCGTTCCGCACGTCGGGCAGACGTCGTCGTCGGGGTGCCGGTCGGCTTGGGCGAGGGCCTTCTCCAGCAGATCGGCGCGCAGCCGGGCGTTCTCGGCGTCGGTGCCGTGAAGGTCCTCCACGTCGGCGAGGGCGATCCGCAGCCGCCGGACGGCCTCCTCGACTTCCGCGAGGTCGGGCCCCTGCACCCCGGCCTCGCTCCGGAGCTCGGCGAGCCGGCTGTCGTCGGCCGGGGGGAGACCGGCGACGAGCGCGTCGATGGTGTCGAGGTCCAGGACGCCCGGGGTGTCCACGGCGAGCAGGGCCCGTACGGCGCGGTCGTCGTCCTCCAGGGTGTAGAGGGCGTCCTTCAGGCCGGGCAGGGCCTCCCTCGTCTCCTTCGCGACGGCAGCGAGGGCCTTCTCCCGCGCGCTCAGCCGGTTGGTCGCGGTGGAGAGCAGCTCCATGCCGAGGATGGTGGCGATCGCGTCGTACCGCTCGGACGGCTTGCCGGTGAGCATGAGGTCGAGGTCGGTGTACGAGAGGAACGGCCGGTGGTCGGCGAGGGCCGTGTCCCAGCCGGCCTCGGCCACGGGGACGGTCCCGTGACCCGGGCGCTTGAAGGTCGCTTCGGAGCTGCCGAACTCCTGGCTCGTCCAGGTGCGGGTGAGGGTGCTGTTGCCGGTGTCGTTCTCCATCGCGAGCTTGAGCTCGATCTTGGGGCTGTCGGCGTTGTGGAGGTTGTACCAGTGACCGCCGCGCGTGGCGTCCTGGCCAGGCCGGTGGGCCCGGGTGCCGGTGAAGCCGACCTCGATGGCGTCGGCGAGGCTGGACTTGCCGGAACCGTTGCGGCCCACGACGAGGTTGACGCCCGGGCGGGGGCTGAGGCTCAGCCGGGCACGAGGCCCGATGCCGCGGAAGCCGTTGACGGCGAGGGAGCCGAGGTAGATCCGGCCGCCCGGGGAGGTTCCACGGGTCTCGTTCTCGCCCAGCGCCTCCTTCAGCAGCGCCTTCACGGACTCGGGGAGTGCCGCCTCGCCCAGACGGGTCCGTACCAGATCGGCCAGGGGCGGGGGCTGGTCGGCGGGGTTCGGCCGAGCGGGGTCGGTGGGTTCGTCCGCGTTGCGCTGGAACTGTTCCGTCACGGTCATGTGCGTCTCCCGGGGGCCGGATGCTCGTTCGGAGGGTGGGGCGGACACCGGCACGCGGTTGGTGCGGATGGCGCCCCGGCGTTCGCGTCGGGGGTCCACAGTGCGGTTGCGCAGTTAGCTCACGCTTCCACTCGGAACCATGACTAGATAAGCATGACACTGAAAGCACCGTCAAACGGCTTGACGAATTTGACGACTGTTGTAGTGTGTTAACCGTCCCTGCCCGACTGGCCCGAGAGGTGCGGAGCCCCACGCCATGCCCCAGCAGCCACCAGCCCGACCGGCGCCCTCAGCGCATGTGACGGCCGCCGAGATCTCCCGTATCGCAGGGGTCACGCGCGCCACCGTCAGCAACTGGCGCCGCCGCCACGACGACTTTCCGGCTCCCAGCGCAGGCACGGAATCCAGCCCGCTCTACGACCTGCCGGCCGTCCAGGCATGGCTGCGGGACCGCGGGCACACCTCCACCGCCTCGCCGACCGAGGAACTGCGTACGGCGCTCCGGCTGCTGGGACCCGGCTCGGGAGTGGCCGCGCGACTGTTCCCGCTGGCGGCCGGCGCGTCCCGCCGCACCCCGGAGGAGCTGGCCGAACTCGCCGCCCTGCCCGACGACCGGTTGATCGCCCGAGCGGAGAAGACCGCGCGCGAGCTTCCGGCCGCCGTGCCCGAGGCCGAGCCGGTCCGCTACGGTCCGGACGACGCGGACGCGGTCCGCGCGCTGCTGGGTTGCGTCCGTGAGGCGGGGCCGCAGGCCGCCGTCGACGTCCTCGCCGAACGCGAACTGGACGAGGGCGCCGTCAGCGGCGTCTACCAGACCCCGGAGGGCCTGGCCCTGCTCATGGCACGGCTCCTGCCCGCCGACGCGTCCCGCGTCCTCGACCCCGCCTGCGGCAGCGGCACTCTCCTGGCTGCCGCCGCCCGGCAGGGCGCGCGGGAGCTGTTCGGGCAGGACTCGCTCCCCGTCCAGGGCCGGCGCACCGCGGTCCGGCTGCTGCTGGCCGCACCCGAAGCCGAGACGGCGATCCGCGTCGGCGACAGCCTGCGCGACGACGCCTTTCCCGACGTCACCGTGGACGCCGTCCTGTGCAACCCGCCGTTCGGCGACCGGGACTGGGGTCACGACGAGCTGGCCTACGACCCGAGGTGGGCGTACGGACTTCCGCCGCGCTTCGAGTCCGAACTGGCCTGGGTGCAGCACGCCCTCGCGCACCTGGAGCCCGGGGGCCACGCGGTCATGCTGCTGCCGCCCGCGCTCGCCTTCCGCTCCTCCGGCCGCCGCGTCCGCGCGGAACTCATCCGCGCCGGGGCCCTGCGCGCCGTCGTCTCGCTTCCGGCCCGTGCCGCGTATCCGCTCCACATCGGCCTGCAGATCTGGGTGTTCCAACGCCCCGAGCCGGGCGGCACGGACCGTACGACGGTGCTGTTCGTCGACGGGGAGGGCGAGCAGCGGGACGGCGCCCCGGGCACAGCGACCGCCACCGACACGGCCACGGCCGACGCCGGCACCCGTGGCGGCTCACGCCCCCGCCGCTCCGGCTCGTCCTCCTCCGCCGCCTCTTCCTCCGCCGCCTCCTTCGACTGGGTGGGGCTGACCGACCGGGTCCTCGGCCAGTGGACCGCGTTCACCGCCGCACCCGACGCCTACGCCGACGAGCCCGGCGTCGCCCGCGCGGTTCCGCTCGTCGACCTCCTCGACGACGTCGTGGACGTCACCCCGGCCCGCCATGTCCGGGCGACCGCGGGCGACATCGACCCGGCGGCCCTGGCCAGCCGCGTTGACGATCTGTACGGGCAACTGGCCAAGCAGGTCACCGCGCTGGCGGCCGCCTCCGCCAACCGCGGGTGGCAGCCGTCCGGGGCCTCGGCCCGCGAGTGGCGTACGGCGACCGTCTCCGACCTGGCACGCGGCGGAGCCCTGACCGTGCTGCGGGCGGCGGCGCCCGGCACACGGGGCTCCAAGGGCTCCGACGCCCCCTCCGTGGAGCGGCCAGTACTCGCCGCCCGCGACATCGCGGCCGGAAACCCGCCGTCCGGCACGGCTGGCGACATCAACTCGGACGCCGCGCAACCCGTAGCCGCCGGGGACGTCCTCGTACGCGGCGTCGCGAACGGCGGCAACGCGGCGGCGATGACCCGGGTGGCGGACGACCGGGACGCCGGCGCCCTGTTGGGTCAGCACATCCACCTCCTGCGCCCCGACCCGGCCCGCCTCGACCCGTGGTTCCTGGCCGGGTTCCTCGGTGCCGAGGACAACATCGCCTCCGCGTCGACCGGCAGCACCCTCGTGCACGTCACACCAGGGCGCCTGCGCGTACCGCTGCTGCCCCTGGAGGAACAGCGGCGCTATGGGGAGGCCTTCCGCCGCGTGCACGAACTGCGCGCGGCCGCCCGCCGAACCGCCGCCCTCGCCGCCGACACCGCGGCCACCCTCACCACCGGCCTGACCGCCGGCGTACTCCTGCCACCAGCCGGGCCGGGCAGCCCGGGCAGCCGTTCTGTCTGAAACGCCCCACGAGTCCCACCGCACACGACCACACTGAATCCCAGCCGTCCCACGCCCGGACGGTGTTCTTCGGAAGGAAGCCGGGACCTCTTGAACAGCAGCAAGCACACGGAGCTGGCGAACCACGCCTGGTCCGTCGCCGATCTCCTGCGCGGTGACTACCGACAGTCCGACTACGGCAAGGTCATCCTGCCGTTCACCGTGCTGCGCCGCCTGGAATGCGTCCTGGAGCCGACGCGCGAGAAGGTGGTCGAGACCGTTGCCAGGTTCGCCGGCCAGGACATCGACACCGGCCACTTCCTGCGCAGGGCCTCGGGGCACTCCTTCTACAACAAGAGCGACCTCACTCTGCGAAAGATCGCGGCGGACCCGCAGAACGCGGCAAAGAACCTGCAGATCTACGTCGGTGCCTTCTCCGACAACGCCCGCGAGGTCCTCGACAAATACGAGTTCAACCAGCAGGTCAGGAAGCTCGACAGCGCGAACCTGCTCTACCAGGTCATCGGCAGGTTCACCGACCTCGACCTGCACCCCGATGTCGTGCCCAACCACAACATGGGCTACATCTTCGAGGAGCTGATCCGCCGCTTCGCCGAGCAGTCGAACGAGACCGCAGGTGAGCACTTCACCCCGCGCGAGGTCATCAAGCTGATGGTCGAGCTCCTCGTCGCCCCCGACGCCGACGTCCTCACCATGCCGGGTGCCGTCCGTACGGTTCTCGACCCTGCTTGTGGCACGGGCGGCATGCTCAGCGCGATGGACGACTACATCGAGTCGCGGAACGAGCACGCCACGGTCGAGGTGTACGGCCAGGAGCTCAACCCCGAGTCCTGGGCGATCTGCCGCTCCGACCTGATGATCAAGGGGCAGGATCCCGACAACATCGCCTTCGGCAACTCCTTCTCCGACGATGGTCACGCGCGGCGCAAGTTCGACTACATTCTCGCCAACCCGCCGTTCGGCGTGGAGTGGAAGAAGGTCAAGGAAGCAGTCGAGTACGAGCACAACACGCTCGGCGACGCCGGCCGCTTCGGAGCGGGCCTGCCCCGTATCAACGACGGTTCACTCCTCTTCCTCCAGCACATGCTCTCGAAGATGAAGCCGGTGGACGTCAACGGCGGGGGCGGTTCCCGCATCGCCATCGTCTTCAACGGCTCCCCGCTGTTCTCGGGCGCGGCCGAGTCCGGCGAGTCCAACATCCGCCGCTGGATCCTGGAGAACGACTGGTTGGAGGCCATCGTCGCCCTCCCGGATCAGCTCTTCTACAACACTGGCATCTCGACGTACTTCTGGATCCTCACCAACCGTAAGAACGCCGACCACAAGGGCAAGGTCGTCCTGCTCGACGCGCGCGACCAGTGGCAGAAGATGCGCAAATCGCTCGGCGACAAGCGCAAGGAACTCGGCGACGGTACGAAGGGCCGCCCCAACCACATCGGCGACATCACCCGGCTGTACGCGGAGGCCGTCCAGGTCGCCAAGGATCCCGAGCACCCGCTGCACGGCAAGGTCAAGATCTTCGCTAACGAGGACTTCGGCTACCAGCGCATCACCGTCGAACGACCGCTGAAGCTGCGCTTCGAGGTCACGGAGGAGACCCTGTCCACGCTGGCGGAGGCCAAGCCGGTGGCCAAGCTGGAGCGGAGCGAGGAGTTCGTGGCGGCGGTGCGTACGCTGCTCGGCTCGTCCTGGACGACGAAGTCCGACGCGTTCGTCGCACTCAAGGACGCGGTGGTCGCGGCCGGCCTGACGTGGCCCTCGGGGGCGCCGTTCGCGAAGGCGGTACGAGAGACGATCGGCGTCCGGGACCCGGAGGGCGAGGTCCAGAAGATCAAGGGTGCGGCTGAGCCGGACACGGACCTGCGCGACTACGAGAACGTTCCGCTGGGCGAGGACGTCGAGGACTACCTCAAGCGCGAGGTGCATCCGCACATGCCGGACGCGTGGATCGACCACACGAAGACGAAGATCGGCTACGAGATCCCGTTCACGCGGCACTTCTACGTGTACAAGCCGCCGAGGCCGCTGGCGGAGATCGACGCGGAGCTGAAGGCTCTGGAGACGGAGATTCAGGTCCTGCTCGGGGAAGTGACCCGGTGAACACCTCAGCCGTCACATCGCCTTTCCCCAAACCCTCTGACACCTACGAACTTGTACGCCTCGGATATGTCGCGCGCTTGCAGAACGGACTGACTGTCGATGCCAAACGGGACGTAACAGGTGACGTCGTCACCAATCCGTACTTGCGTGTCGCCAATGTCCAAGCAGGGAGCCTCGACCTCAAATCGGTCACCGAGATCACCGTGCCTCGAAGTGTGGCCCGACGCAGCACACTTCGTCCAGGTGACGTGCTTATGACCGAAGGAGGGGACTTGGACAAGCTGGGCCGTGGGACGGTCTGGCAGGGCGAACTTGACCAGTGCCTGCACCAGAACCACATCTTCGCTGTCCGCCCCGATCCACAGCGACTCAGCGGCCGCTTCCTCGCCTACGTGACCCAGTCTCTTTACGCCCGCCACTATTTCGAGAGCACCGGCACGAGAACCACAAACCTGGCCTCCACCAATAGCAGCAAGATCCAGAGTTTCCCTCTGCCGCTTCCGCCTCTGGAGGAGCAGCGCCGCATCGCCGACTTCCTCGACGCCGAGACCACCCGAATCGGCATGCTGGCGCGACTTCGTTCGCGAAGCCTTGATCTCCTGAGTGAGCAGGCGGTCGCCCGGATGGACTCTGCCGTTCGAGGGGACTCAACCGGCCAAACTAGGCAGGCCGAGTATTCACCAATGGGTCAGATTCCTGCTCACTGGCGTGAAGGGAGACTGCGGTCAGTCGATTGCGACGTCCAGACTGGCCCCTTCGGGAGCCAGTTGCACGCTGAAGACTATGTTGCCGACGGATGGCCCGTGATCAACCCAGCCAATATCACGCCGTCTGGACTGGCGGCTGATAACCATGTGACTGTCAATAGCGAGACTCGCGAACGGCTGGCACGGCACATTCTCCAGGTGGGCGATGTCGTCTTCGGACGCCGCGGAGAACTCGGTCGTGCGGGCGTGGTATCGGCCGAACAGGGTGGTTGGGTATGCGGAACAGGATCGCTCCGCGTGCGATTCCGTGAGCATGCATTTCATTCGGGATACCTCCGCCGCTACCTGACCATCCCTGCAGTACGTCACTACTTCCAACTGCATGCAATTGGAAGCACGATGGCCAATCTGAACACCTCCATCCTGCTGAACATGCCGCTCCTTCTACCGGAGATCCGAGACCAGGTTTCCATCGCTCAAGCCTGCGATGAGATTGAGGAGGAGACGGCCGCCCGCGTGACACTGGTGAAGCGTCAGCTCGCTCTGCTCGCCGAACGCCGCCAAGCCCTCATCACCGCCGCCGTAACCGGCCAGTTCGACGTCTCCACCGCCAGCGGACGCAACGCAACGGACGGAGTGAGCGCGTCGCCATGAGCCCCATCCACACGGAATCCGCCTTCGGCGACGCCATCGTCGCCGCCATGGTCGAGCGCGGCTGGCGTGAGGCGCGGCCGCAGGACTACCGGGCCGACCTCGGCCTGGACACCAACGAACTCTTCACCTTCATCGGGGCAACCCAGCCCGACGAGTGGAGCGAGCTGCTCACCGTGTACGGCAGCGACCCGAACGAGGCGCAGCGCGGGTTCGCCGGTCGTCTCGACCAGGCCATCGCCACCAACGGGCTCCTCGATGTCCTCCGCAACGGCGTCAAGGACCGGGGCGTCCTGCTCCGCGTCGCCTACTTCAAGCCGAACCTCGTCGCCCACGACTCGGTGCTCGACGGCTACCGAGCCAACCGCCTCACCGTTGTCCGCGAACTCGTATACGCGACGAAGCAAGCCGACTGGGGCAACAAGCTCGACCTCACTCTCTTCCTCAACGGAATCCCCGTCGCCACGGCCGAGCTGAAGAACCCGCTGACCAAGCAAGGGGTGGAGCAGGCCAAGGAGCAGTACCGCACCGACCGCGACCCCACCGAGCTGATCTTCACGCGCCGCGTCGTCACGAACTTCGCCGTCGACCCGGACCTGGTCTTCGTCGCCACCCAGCTCAAGGGCAAGAACACCCGCTTCCTGCCGTTCAACACCGGGTCCAACGGCCCCGGTCAGCCCGGCGGGGCCGGCAACCCGGCCCCCACCGCCTACGGCACGTACGCGACCTCCTACCTCTGGGAGCAGGTCTGGCGGCCGGACAACTGGCTGGACCTGCTCCAGCGGTTCGTGCACCTGCACAAGAGCAAGACGCCCGGCGGCGGCTCCACCAAGACGATGGTCTTCCCGCGGTTCCAGCAGTGGGACGCGGTCAAGAAGCTCACCGCGCACGCCGCAACGCACGGCGCGGGCCACGACTACCTGGTCATGGCCTCGGCCGGCTCGGGCAAGTCGAACACCATCGGCTGGCTCGCTCACCGCCTCAGCGACCTGCACACCCCGACCGACCCGCGCGTACTTGACCCCGAGGCCATCGCCAAGAGCCTCAAGCCGGGCGTGCCGGTCTTCGACAAGGTCATCGTCATCACCGACCGCCGCAACCTGGACGCGCAGCTCCGGGAAACGGTCGGCAACTTCGAGCAGACCGCCGGCCTGGTCGTGAAGATCGACGAGAAGTACGGGGCAAAGGGCGAGCAGCTCGCGAAGGCCCTCTCCCGCGACACCGGGAAGATCGTCACCGTCACGCTGCACTCCTTCCCGGCGCTGCTCGACTACCTCCAGCGCAACCCCACGGAGATCCAGGGCAGCAGCTTCGCGATCATCGTGGACGAGGCGCACTCCTCACAGTCCGGCGACGCCGCCACCGCCGTACGGTCCGCGCTGCGCGACCTCGGCCTGGACTCCGACTCGGACGACGCGGGCGCGACCACGGTCAAAGCCCCGGCCGCCGCAACCCTCGACGAGCAGCTCAAGAAGAGGGCCGAGCAGCGGTCCCGCGCCGCGAACCTCTCCTACTTCGCGTTCACCGCCACGCCGAAGGCCAAGACCCTGGAACTGTTCGGCACGCTCCAGGACATCGACGGCAAGGCTGCCTACCGCCCCTTCCACACGTATTCCATGCGGCAGGCGATCGAGGAGGGCTTCATCCTCGACCCGCTGCGGAACTACGTCACGTACAACACGTACTGGAAGCTGGTGAACCAGAACCCCGACGAGCGGGAGGTCGACCCGTCGAAGGCGAACGGCCTGCTCGCCCGGTACGCGCTCACCCATGACTCGACGGTCGCCCAGCACGCCCAAGTGATCGTGGAGCACTTCGTGGCGCACAGCCGGGGCCGTCTCGGCGGCCGGGCCAAGTCCATGGTGGTGACCGCCTCCCGGCAGTCCGCCGTGCAGATGGCGCGCGCGATCAAGAGCTACCTCAAGGACCGGGACTACGACACCAAGTACCCCGACCTCGGCGTCCTCGTCGCCTTCTCCGGCTCGCTCACGATCGACGGTGAGGAGACCACCGAGCCGAAGGAGAACGGCGGGCTGTCGGAGAGCGCGCTGCCGAAGGCGTTCGCGTACACACGTGCCGACGACAAGGCCGCCCGGGCTGGCGGTGCGGGCCAGCGCGAGTACCGGATCCTGGTCGTGGCGGAGAAGTACCAGACCGGGTTCGACCAGCCGCTGCTGACGACGATGTACGTCAACAAGTCACTGACCGGCATCTCCGCCGTCCAGACCCTGTCCCGGCTGAACCGGACCGCCGAGCGCAAGACCCAGGCGGACCTGGCGGTCCTGGACTTCGTCAACGACGCCAACGACATACAGGACGCCTTCCGCCCGTACTTCGAGGAGGCGAACACCCTCCCCTCCGACCCCAACCTGCTCTACACCGCGCAGAGCCGGGTCATGCAGGCGGCGATCCTGTCCGGGCAGGAGATGGACGAGTTCGCCGCCGCATACTTCGCCGCCAAGGAGAAGGCGGCAGGCTCACAGTCCAAGTGGGAAAAGCTGCACGCCGAGCTGTACCGGCGGCTCTCCCCCGCCGTCGCCCGCTTCACGCCCCTGCTCGAAAGCGAGGACACGGACGACCAGGAGACCGCGGAGGAATTCCGCGCGGCCCTCAACGACTACGTCAGGAAGTACGGCTTCCTCGCGCAGATCGTCCCCTACCAGGACGCCGAGTTGGAGCGGCTGCACCTCTACGGCCGCTACCTCCTCAACCGGCTGCCACGCCGGGCGGACGGCGGCGTGGACATAGGCGAGATCGACCTCAGCCACATGCGGGTGGAGAAGACCGGCGAGTACGACGTCTCCCTCACTTCCGAGGGGCCGACGACGATGCAGGGCTTCGGTGACGGCACGGGCGGTGCCAAGGAAGCGGAGAAGTCACTGCTCTCGAAGTTGATCGACGACTTCAACGAACGCTTCGGCACCGAGTTCACCGAGCAGGACGTGATTCGACCGTTCGAGGAGGCCAAAGCCGACCCGAAGGTGCGGGCAGCGGCCGTCGTCAACGACGAGGAGAACTTCGGCCTCGTCTTCGACAACGTATTCGCGGACAAGATGGCCGACCACATCGACACCATCGCGGGCATGGGCCGCCAGTACTTCGGCCCCGACAAGGGCTTCAAGTCCAGTCTGGACCGCAGTGCCCGCAAGGCCGCCTGGCGGATGATCCGCCGCGAAGAGGGCCTGGACGACGACGTCTGATGTGTACGTACGCCCCGGCCGGGGCGCCCTGTGGAGGAAGACCTAGGCCCCTGCACGGCGTCGCCGTGCTCACCCCACTACCCCTCAACTGCGAAAGCCACTTCAGGAGCGGGCAATGGACAACGCGATTCAGCTGATCAGCGACGGTGATGGATTGGCAGTCATCGGGAGTCCGACGGATGTCGAACGCTTCCTCGCCTCGGAGGGGCTGCCGTCGAAGGACCTCGGACCAGGACGGCTCAAGTCCGTCTTCGACACCGGGGCTGCAGTCGCGCAGGCAGGTTCGGAGATCGCCGGCAACTCCGGTCGCTGGGTGAAGCTGACCACGGAGTCCGCGCAGCGTCTCAAGAAGTTCGGGCTGATGGAGACCAAGACGCCAGGCGTCAGCCATGCGATGTTGGGCAAACCCGGATCAATCAAGTCATGGCTCCAGATCGAGAAGGGGGCCGGCTCCTTTCTGACCAACCCGGCGCGTCTGGCCGGTGCCGCGGGGATTATGGCGCAGCTCGCGATGCAGCAGACCATGGACGAGATCACCGACTACCTCGCCGCGATCGACGAGAAGGTCGACGACGTGCTCCACGCCCAGAAGGACGCTGCGTTGGCCCGCATGATCGGCATGGACCTCGTGATCGAGGAGACCATGACCATCCGAGAGCAGGTGGGCCGGGTCTCCGACGTCACGTGGTCAAAGGTGCAGGCCGCGCCGGCGACGATCGCAGAGACCCAGGCGTACGCATTGCGTCAACTCGATGCACTCGCGGAGAAGGTGGAGCGCAAGAGCGAGTCCAAGATCGGCGATCTCGCCACGGCGGCCAACGAAGCCGAGTCCAAGGCTCAGGAGTGGCTCGCCGTTCTGGCTCGTTGTTTCCAACTTCAGGACGCGATCGCCGTGCTCGAACTCGACCGAGTGCTGGACGCGGCTCCGGAGGAGCTGGACCGGCATCGCCTCGGGCTTCGGGCTGCCCGACAGAACCGGCTGGATCTCATCTCGCGGAGCACCGAGCGTCTGGTGGCCCGGATGAATGCGGCTGCTGCCACCGCCAACGCGAAAGTGCTGCTGCACCCGACCAAGTCCCCGGCCATAGTCCAGTCGAGCAACCATGTCGCAATGGGCGTCTATGACTTTCACGGGCGGCTCGGAATTGAGTCCGGCCGCCGGTCATCGGATGCGAGACGATGGGTGCACGCGGCCGCGGAGGCGAGGGACAAGGCGCTCGAGACAGGAGCAAAGGGCGTCGGTGCCGCCAGAAGCCTCGGCAACGAGACCCTCGACCGGGCCGGCTCGATGAAGGGGAAGGTCTCCAGCGGGATCGCCGAGCTGGCGCGCCGTCGGCGCGGGAACGAGGAGGAACGCGACCAGGAAGGCTGAGCCTGATCCGTCGGTCGGCCCCCGGATCTCCGGAGTGGTGGCGTTCTTTGTCTCAGCCAACCGTGCAGGACGCGGGTGCCGGTCCCAGCGGTCGGTGGCCCCGTGGCCCCTTGCGCACCGTGACCGCTGGACGGCGGATCACCCCTGCGGCCACACTTGTCCCCTGACCGTGACTGTTCATCACGCACACCGGGGGCAAGGTGCCGCAGGAGGCGATCTCCGACCGTTACGAGCTCCTGGAGGAGCTCAGCCACGGCGGCATGGGCGATGTGTGGCGCGGCTACGACGCCGTGCTCGACCGACCCGTCGCCGTGAAGCTCATCCGGCAGGCTTCGGTCACCTCCCCACAGCTGGCCGAGGAGTTCGCCAAGCGCTTCCGCCGCGAGGCCCGCATCACCGCGCGCATCCAGCACCCCGGCGTGCCGCAGGTGTACGACGCGGTGCTCGACGCGTCGTACGAGCGGCTGTTCCTGGTGATGGAGCTCGTCGACGGTGTACCCCTGTCCGCCTACCTGGACCCCGGCCGACCGCTGCCGGTCAGCTGGGCGGCCGGCGTCGCCGCGCAGGTCGCGACCGTACTGTCGTACGCGCACGACGTCCCGGTGATCCACCGCGACCTCAAGCCGGGCAACATCCTCGTCGCACGCGACGGCACCGTGAAGGTCCTCGACTTCGGCATCGCCGCGATCCTGCGCACCGACGTCACCAAACTGACCGCCACCGGCAGCCCCATCGGCACCCACCAGTACATGTCGCCCGAGCAGGTCCGCGGCGGCCGCATCACCCCGCAGACCGATTTGTACGCGCTGGGCTGTGTGCTGCACGAACTCCTCAGCGGACAACTCGCGTTCGAGGCGGAGAGCGAGTACCTGCTGATGTACCAGCACGTCAACGCCGCCCCCACCCCGCTGCGACAGCTGCGGCCCGACGTCCCCGAGGCACTGGAGGAGCTGGTCCTGCATCTGCTGCGCAAGGCGCCCGAGGCGCGTCCCGCCGACACGCAGGAGGTGTACGCGCGGCTGCTGCCGTTCCTGCCGCCTCCGGGCCAGGAACCCGGCACGACGGACGTCGGGCCGGCCGGCGCGCCCGACCCGACGGGCGTCTTCCGTCGTCCTTTCGCGCCCCGCGCCCGCGCCCAGGCGCTCGCACCTGATGGTTTGCCGCCCACGGCCGTCCTCCCGGGGGCCCGGCCGGTGCTCGTTCCCGCCCAACTACGCGAGGACATCAAGGCGGCGTACGCCCATTCCGACGCCCTGTTGGAGGAGGAGCGGTTCGCTCAGGCCGCCGAGGTGCTCGGCGAGATCATCGAGCCCGCGGCCCTCGCCCTCGGCTCCGAGAGCAAGGCCGTTCTGGCGCTGCGCCGCCAGCGAGCGGCAATCCGCCTCCTCGGCGGCGACTACCGGGCCGCCCTGCCCGAGTTCGAGGCCCTCGCCGACGCCTACGCCCGCATCGCCGGGCCCACGGGCGAGCAGTCCCGCGCCTGCCGCGCCCAGGCGGCCCGGTGCCGCGCCGAACTGGGCCAGGTCACCGACGCGCTGGCCGCGCTCCAGGGCGTGCTGAACGTGGTGCGGGCCGTCGACAGTGACGTGAGCGAGGAAGCGGTGGAGCTGCGGCACAACATCGGGATGCTGCTGCTCGCCCAGGGCCAAGCCGCCGAAGCCAGGCAGGTCCTCGAACCGCTCCATCAGGACATGTGCATGGTGTTCGGCCCCGACGACGAGATGACCGTCGAGATTGCCGCGGCGCTGGCCCTGATCCGCCTGGACCTCGACGGCGACGCTGCCGGGTAACCCGCTCGTACACCTCGCAGGCTCGGCTGGAGTCACTGAAGCAGGCCAAGGACCCGCACATCCGCACCATCTCCCGGTTCTTCATGCCGTGCGGCTCATCCCGGCGGCAGCCACGCTTGCTCAGTTCGGTGCATGCCGACCGGTACTGCCAGTCGGTGAGGAGCCCCAAGTCGTGCATGCGGTAGGTGAGTGCCATCGCGGAGACCTTCCAGATGCTCTTGGCCCGGATGATCTGATCAACGTGGGCGCCGGAGGGCATGTGGCCGAGGACGCTCGACGCCGGCATCAGGAACGCGCTCGCGAAGTCGTTGGCCTGGCGCTCGGCCTCAGGGCCCGAGCATTCCTTGTCGCTCCCGTGCATCACGAGGTGGCCGAGCTCGTGGGCAGCGTCGAAGCGCCCGCGCTCCACCGACTTCATGGTGTTGAGGAAGACGAAGGGAGTGCCGTTGCGCCAGACGGCGAAGGCATCCACTTCCGCGTAGTCAGGGGCAAGGGAGAAGACGCGGACCCCGTGGGCTTCGAGCAGGTGCACCATGTTGGGTGCGGGCGCGACGCCCAGGTCCCAGCGGGTGCGGACCACTGCGGCCGCGGTCTCCGGGTCCGGCTTGCTCAGTGTGGGAACGTCCGCTGCCGGCAGGCGGAAACGCTCGTCGATCCAGTCGTAGAGCAGCGCGCCCAGGGTGCCTGCCGAACGGGCGGCGTCCAGGGTCCGCGCCGAGGTCTTGCTCCGCGCACGCCACGAGATACCTTCCGCTGGGAGCTCGTCCAGCTCAGGCCCTTCGAAGAAGCACTCCGGGAAGTCCAGCGCCTTCGCGATACGGGCCGTGGTGGTGCGGCGAGGCGCGGTGCGGCCCGTTCTCGTAGTTGGACAGGCTCTGCAGCGAGACACCCGACTGCTCGGAGAGCTCGGCGAGCGTCATCCCCCGGCGCTTACGGGCCAGCGTGATACGGGACGGGGTCACCATGGTGGGGCTGCCTCAGTGATCGGTGGTGCGTGGTGGGGCGGCGGTTCTCCGTCACCCCACCCTACGGGCCTCAGCGGAAATCGATCGGGATGTCGATCTCGCCAGGTCCATCTTCGTCCAAAGGTTCGATTCCGTCCATCTCGAGGACGGGAAGCGAGATGCGGCGTTTCCACTTCACGACGAACCCCCGCTCGAGCTTCTCGGGCAGGGAGAGCTCACAGTAGATCTTCATGACGTCCCCGGCCTGGACCCGGTACGAGACGAGGAACCACTTCTGCAGGGTTGCCGCCTCCTCCGCACCCAGCCGGGCCTTGTCAGGCCCGGGGGGAAACCGAGAAAAGTTGAAGCTGGACGTTGTTCCCCTGGCAGCTGAGCGGTCGGCCAGTGGGGCCGGTCCGCCACACGCCCTACCCGTCCTGTCGCAGGTCAGCGACCTTCCGCAACCTCCAGGGAGGCGCTGTGGCTTATGGGGGCGCATCCGCCGAGCACGATCCGCTAGGCTGTCTGCGGTCAGTCGGCTACTCGGCACGTGCGGGAGAAGGTGTCCACTCGGACATCTCTCCTACGGCGCCGCGACACCAGCTGACCAGGTCGTTTGGCTCGCCAGGGTGGCGAACCCCACTGGGGTTTCCTCCACGGTTTCCGTCAAGCCCCCGCCTTCGTAGCTCAGGGGATAGAGCACGGCTCTCCTAAAGCCGGTGTCGCAGGTTCGAATCCTGCCGAGGGCACGATCCGAGGACCCCCAGCCGCACATCGGCTGGGGGTCTTCGTCGTCATGTGGTTACATGGCCCGCGTGTCGCGTGACGCCGTCCACTGAGCTGTGGGCCGGGCGGTGGTTGGGCAGGCACCTGTACGTGAAGGACCGGGCCCATGGGCTTCCACGCCACCGGCTACGGGTGATTCCCCTCGGTTGTTCCGCTGCCATCGCACGCACACACACCGTGAGGACCCACACTCCGTGTCACCCGCTTCGTTCGCCTCGTTCAACCAGTCCGTCATCGACGAGTTCAGGGCCAACTCCGGCCGCGTCGGGGGGCCCTTCGAAGGCTCCGAGCTCGTCCTGCTCACCACCACCGGCGCCCGGTCCGGGAAGCCGCACACCGTCCCCCTCGGCTTCGTACGGCAGGAGGCGGCCGACGGCGGGCACCTGCTCGTCGTCGGGTCAGCGGCCGGCGCCGACCGGCATCCCGCCTGGTACCACAACCTGCTCGCGCACCCCCTCGTCGAGGTCGAGACCGGCACCGACACGTACGAGGCCGTCGCCGTGCCCGCCGAAGGGGCCCGGCGGGAGGCCCTGTTCGCCCACGTCGTCCGCGAGGAGCCCGGATACGGCGCCTACCAGGAGCAGACCGCGCGGCTCCTGCCCGTCGTCGCCCTCCAGCGGACCCACGAGGTCCCGCCGTCCGGGGAGACGGGGATCGCCGGGAAGCTGCTGGAGGTGCACGGCTGGCTGCGGGCCCAGCTGGCCCACGTACGGGAGGAGTCCCGCGGCGGCGGTCCGGCCTCGCTCGGGCTGCAACTGCGCCAGCACTGCCTGGCGTTCTGCCGGTCGCTGGAGTTCCACCACACGGGCGAGGACGCCGGGCTGTTCCCGTTCCTCGCCGAACGCCACCCGGAGATGCGGGAGTTCTTCCTGCGGATCGCCGAGGACCACCGCACCATCGCCCGGCTCCAGGAGGATCTCGTACGGGCGCTGGACGGGCCGGACGACGCGTTCAGCGGGCGCGTGGAACGGCTGAGCCGGGAGCTGGAGGCCCATCTCGACCGGGAGGAGGCGCAGTTGCTCCCGGTACTGCGGGCTCTGGAAGGCTGAGGCGGGCCTCGGCGCCGCCCTCCGCGCGGTTGCGGAACGACAGGGGCGGCGCCGAGGGCCCGGGCCTGGCCCACGGCGATCGTCAGGCCCAGGCCACCGTGACGGGCGTCGCGCCGTGCTTGTGCGCGTTCAGGACGAGGTTGCCGATGATCCGTTCCAGCCGACGGCGGTTCGTGTCCGTCTCCAGCCGCGTTCCGGCGGCCACCACGAGCGCCGTGTCGGTGGCGGAGGCGCGTCCTGCCCCCCCCCTCGCGGAGGTGCGTCCTGCCCCCCCCTCGCGGGGGCGCGGGTCAACCGGGCCTGCGTCAGCTCAGTCCCCGGCTGCGCTCGCCGATGCGGTCACCCTGTGGAGTGCCGGCCCGCTTGAGGGCCGCCTTCGTGTGTGCTCCGCCCTTGACCTTGCTCCGGAGCGGGCCCTCGAAGCCGTGGCCCTGCGCCCGCGGCACCTGGACATGCTCCTGCGCCTTCGCGATGGCGGCCTGGACGTCCTGCATCTGCTCTTTGCTCATCCCGTCGTCAACTCCCTCGGGAAGCACCCAATCGGACTACTGGGATCGTATGCACATATACCGGCCGACGCACCCGGGCCGGAAGCAAAGAATGCGGGATCAAGGACCGCGCGGCCCGCTCGGGACCCCGCCCCGGAATCAGGGGCCGCGCGGCGGGGCCGGGTGCCCCAGGGCCTTCTGCACGAGCTCGTCCGGACAGGGCGTCCCCCGGGGGAGCTGGTACTTCGCCGTCACCCGGTACTCCCCCGGCCCCGGCGCCAGCAGCTCCGTCCACACGTCGCCCGACGGGTCCGGGGCCGCCTTGAACAGACACCCGGCCGCGTTCGCGTACTCCTTCGGCAGCCCGGTCGCGCCGCCGCCCCGCGCCTTCGAGGCGAAGGTCTCCAGCGGCGGTACCACGGCCCTGCCGTCCGCGCCCACCAGGCCCAGCCACGGGGAGTGCGGGACCCGCACCAGGACCCGACCCGCCTGCCGCACGTTCACCACGAGCTGGTCGGCGCCCGCCCGCACCACGCGGGCCGGGCCGGACACCAGGGCGGTCGGCGCCTGGACCTTGAACAGCTGCCAGTTCGCGTCGCCCCACACCTGCTGGAGGTACGGCAGCCCGGCGCGCACCAGCCGCGCCTCGTCCTTGCCGCCCTCGTCGGGCCGGTCGGCCGGCAGCACCACGTAGTGCACGGCCCAGCGGTCCAGCCACTCCCGGTAGCTCACGTCGTTGAGGGTGTCGTCGTAGAAGAGCGGGTTGCGCTCCAGGTCGGCCTGCCGGTTCCAGCCGCGCGCGAGGTTCACGTACGAGGGGAACGCCGACGACTCGCGGTGGCTGCTCGCCGGGACCACCTCGACCCGGCCGCGGTCGGCGCCCACCTTCTCCAGCTGGTCGACGAGCGGGGCCAGCTCACGGTTCCAGGCGGCCAGCGGGGTGGTGCGGATGATGTCCGTGACGCTGTTGGTGGTGATCCAGCCGGTCAGCCCGGCGAACGCCAGCAGCACCGCGTACCAGCGCCGCGAGCGCGGCGCGTAGTACGGGAGGGCCGCGAGCAGCACGGCGCCACCGAACAGCATGATCATCCGGGTCACGTTGGAACCGACCTGGGAGTCGACCGCCCAGGTCAGGAAGGTGCCGAAGGCGTAGACGGCCGCCGCGACACGGACGGTCTTCCAGCGCTTCGGCACGAGCACGCACACCGCCACCGCGAACACGAACGGCAGCCAGGCCGAGCCCAGCCGCATCGGCTGCGTCCCGGAGAACGGGAACAGCCAGGCCGACAGCCCGACCACGGCCACCGGCGCCAGCCCCAGCGCGTACGCACCCGGGCGCCGCCGGGTCAGGAACAGGGCGGCCGCCACCACCCCCAGGAACAGCCCGGCGACCGGGCTGGAGGCGGTGGCCAGCCCCGCCAGCGGGGCCGCCACGGCGGCCTTCGCCCAGCGGCGCCGCGACCACTTGCGGGGCCAGCAGAACACGGCGGCGACCGCGGCGAGCGCGAACATCGCGCCGAGGCCGAAGGTGACCCGGCCCGACAGGGCGTTGCAGAGCAGCCCGTACACCCCGGCGAGCGCGGGCCACAGCGGCTCCCGCACGGAGCCGCGGCAGCGGGTCAGTATCAGCGCGAGCAGCCCGGCCGAGACCGTGCCGGCGATCATCATCGTGGTGCGCACGCCGAGCACGTGCATGAGGTACGGCGAGACCACGCTGTACGAGACGGGGTGCATGCCGCCGTACCAGGCGAGGTTGTACGCGGAGTCGGGGTGGCGCCCGACGAACTCGGCCCAGGCGTCCTGCGCGGCGAGGTCGCCGCCGCTGTTGGCGAAGCTGAAGAACCACAGGACGTGCAGCAGTCCGGCGAGGACGGTGGCGACCGCCACCGGGTGGCGGCGCGCCCAGTCGAGACCGGGACCGCCCCGGCCGCCGGACTCCGGCGGAGCCGGGGCCTGCGCGGCGGCGGTCTCCGCCGAGGCGGGGTGCGCGGCGACGGGGTGCGCGGCGACGGGGTGCGCGGCGGCGTCCTCCGCGGCGGCCGAGTGCGCGGCGGCGGTCTCCGCCGAGGCGGGGTGCGCGGCGACGGGGTGCGCGGCGACGGGGTGCGCGGCGGCGTCCTCCGCGGCGGCCGAGTGCGC